>WHTL01000162.1 GCA_009377735.1 Acidimicrobiia bacterium | reverse complement strand
GTGTCTGTCTGATGTGTTTCGATGGTTCTCGGGTTCAATGTGATCCCGCCTGATGCTCTTCCTGGTAGCGGGTTCGCCGGCGGATCGACTTCCGCGCCAGCCGCTTCCCTCCCACCACCACGGCACCTGCACCACCACCGACGTCCGGGAGTCCGCCACCGTCACAGCTGCAGCACAACCGGACCCGACCTCGCTGAGCCCAAGCTCCCTAGTAACTCTCCGACCTATATAGGGCCACAATCACGGTTTGACACGACTCCAAGCGGGTAATGGTCTTCACATCTCACGGTTTGACCCTCGATCGAGAAAGGTTGCCCGGGGTGGAGCATAACGACGGAGAGTTTGCCCGAACAGGGGAAACGACCGGCTCAGACAATCTGGAAGAAATGATGGCCGGCCCCCACGCTGTCGTGACTGCGGTTACCGACGTCCAAGCAGCACGCGATCTGGTGGAGTCCTTGGAGGATGCCGGCGTACCACCCGGTGCTATCGGTCTCATCGGCGCCACGTCCGATGAGGAGAGTGATGTTCCCGACTCCGACGCGTTTGGAGATCTCGCCAAATCTGTGAGTGCAAGGTGGAGCGGGTGGTGCCGCCATTGGCGGGGTTCTCGGAACCCTCGTCACCGTGGCGATCCCCGGTATCGGCCCAGTGTTGGCTGCCGGTCTCGGAGCCGTCTTCGGTGCCGCCGTAGGAGGGGCAGCGGGTGGCATCTCCCAAACGAAGTATGCATCACCGGCGTGGATGGAGACCTTTGAAATGGTGGAGCGTGGCGAGGTGGCCGTTGGGGTACACCACGCCGAGGAGACTGTGGTCGACAACGCTGAGCAGGTCCTGATTAACACCGGTCTCAAGCGTGTTGAGAGGTTCGACGAGACAGGGCGGCGGGCCTAATGACGACGTCGGCTCCGATCACGATTCCCTCCAGAAGGGTTCCGTTGGAGTTGGCAGAGTGTCGTGATGAATCCGTGGAATCCTTCTTCGCGTCGAATGCCTCGTCATCGAACGTGCAGCACGCCAAGATGATATGCGCACGTTGCGAGGTGAGAGAGGAATGTCTCGCCTACGCCCTGGAGACGCCCCAAATCTATGGAATCTGGGGTGGACTCACAGCGGACGAGCGGGTTCTTCTGAGACGCTCGATGCGTCGCTGATGCCCTGAGTCTCGCTACTCGGACGTGAGTTCATTCCGGATCTCGGTTACCCCCTCGACAGCGGAGGTGAGTTCAACGAGGCGGACCGCCGACCCGTCGGCTGGCACCTTGCCTCGAAAGATAACAACCCCGTCCTCGACGGCGACATCTACGGACCCGGTGGATACCCCGGACGGACCCAACGCCTCGCTCCTCACCTTCTGAAGCAGTGTGGCGTCGTCGATGGAATCGTCCGGTGTGATCCGATCAACGGCATCGTGGACGGCGCCCCGGGCAACCCCCGCTTGGTAATCGGCCTGTTGACGAGTCTTCGCCATTCCCTCACGGGTGCGGGCGGAAACCTGATCGCTGAGTCGTGCCCGACGTGAGCGTCCCCTGTCCGGGTCGAACAGGTAGACGACACCGGCGCCAGCGGCTGCCGCCAGCAAGAATTTGAACATACCCATTGGTGAGCCTCCCTTGGTTGGATTGAGCAGTGGTTACGTCTCTGCCGCAGCTTCCTTGAGCGAGGTAGCTTCTGCGGTGGATAGGTGCCCGCCAGCATCCTCGAGGTGGGCTCTCACGAACCAGTGGAAGAGCTCAAGTTCGGTCAGCTGGCCAATGATGATGTCTTCGGTGACGGCATCGAGATCTGCGATCGTGCCCTGGGCGGAGCGATGATCCCGTACCACGCCTTCGTAAACCAGATCGAGAGCACGGAGGTGAGCGTCGGTGTTGTTGCGACCGATGGAGTAGTCATCCCACGTCCTTGTCTCCACGACATGGGCTGGCGTCCCCGTCGGTGATCCGCCCAAGGTGGCGATGCGCTCCGCCAGAACATCCACCATGCCCTGTACGGCGGCATGCTGAGTATCGAGCATCTCGTGCACACCATTAAAGTGCGGCCCAACCACATTCCAGTGGACGTGTTTGAGGGTAAGAGAAAGGTCGATGAGGGAGACCATCCGCTGGTCGAGAAGATCTATGACTTTGGCGGCGCTATCGGCCTCCAATCCCGGTGTCGTATAATGAAGCTGCTCTGAGGTGCTCATACCTCGAACCATACCCCCTATGCGGCTTCGATAAACGTGCTATGTCAGGTGGTTTACCACGCACCTCGGTGGGTAGTAATTCGTTAAGCGTGAAGGAAGTTGGGCATGGCTCGACATGCTGTGGAAAGCCAAACTATGAGGGTGCCGACCCAGGTCTTTTCGTACTTGGTGAGTCGATGAGGTCCGCAAACCCTGAAGCACCGTCTCGCATCGAACTGACGGTCCCCGCGAACGAGGACTACCTGGCGATGGTGCGAGTCGTGACGGGAAGGGCGGCTGGACTGGCTGGATTCAGCTTCAACGGAACCGATGATCTCTGTCTCGCCGTGGCAGAAGCCGCCACCCTTCTCATCGCCACCGATCCAGCCACACTGGATGTCTCTCTGGTAGTCGAGAGCGATGCGATCGATGGAGAAGTGGCGATCACCGATCCTTCACGGACCTGGCCGCCATCGGGTCTTGAAGAGGACATGAGGTGGCAGATCCTCGACGCGGTGTTCGACGAGTCATGGACTCTGACGGACGGACGGATGGGAATTGGTTGGCGCCAGCCATCCCGGTGATCAGCCAACGAGAACTCGGAGCTTTTCCAGACAGTTGCTCAGAATGCGGGAGACGTGCATCTGCGAAATTCCGGTTCGTTCCGCGATCTCGCGTTGTGTCAGGTCCTCGTAGAAACGGAGGCGAAGTATTTCCCGGTCGCGCTTCGATTGGCTCTGGACAAGTGGCCGTATGGCATCGAGGTCGTCGAAAAGCTCATAACGGTCGTCCTCTTCACCCAATGTCGCAGCCCAGGTCCTGTCGTCGGTTCCGCGCGGGGCGTCGAGAGCTTCGGGACGATACGCCGTGGCGAGAGAGGCGGCTGCGGCCACATCGTCGACGGGAATCTCGAGATATTCGGCAATCTCGTCAACTCTGGGTGCTCTCCCCAACTTTTGGCTGAGCAGGTCGCTCGCCCGGCGGCTCCGACCTCGGATGTCCTTCATACTGCGGGTAACACCCGTTCCCCATCCCGAGTCTCGGAAATGCCTCTTCAACTCCCCTGTGATGGTGGGAACGGCGAAACTTACAAATCGACTCCCATATTCGGGGTCGTATCGGTCGATCGCATTGAGAAGACCGATATACGCCACCTGCTCGAGATCCTCGTGGTCGAGCCCGCGGTGGTCGTATCGATGCGCGAGATGCCGCGCCAACGGTGTGTAATCAGCGACGAGTTCCTCCCTCGCTTCCTCGTCCGGCAACCGTTCGAATAGAGATGCTGTGCCGTCATCGTCCATCGGATTCCTTTCATCGGATCCGTTCATGCCAAGGTATCAGGACCACGTAAACAGGAAATAAACCCTCGCTTACCAGGGATTTCGCTACCCTAAAGCGCGAAACTCAGGTTTCCGGACAACCCAAGCCGGAACCAGGTGAGGGGTCGAGTCGGCGACCGAGCCGTGTCGTGGTGGTGGTGGGG
Organism: Acidimicrobiia bacterium; assembly: GCA_009377735.1. GTDB lineage: Bacteria > Actinomycetota > Acidimicrobiia > Spongiisociales > ZC4RG35 > WHTL01. The sequence goes on along the minus strand of WHTL01000162.1, from coordinate 5,071 downwards.
GTGGTTACCTGAGAGCAGCAGGTCATCGACTGGCGATTCCCGCGACCAGGTGAGGCATCAGACCGAAGTCACCCGAACTCTCAGCCCCCGAGTTATGACAGACGGGCGCCGGGTCGGGGAGGTGAGGCTGGACGGCCCCGACCACGCTAGTAGCGGAGTCGAGGCAGCCGTGGGGGGTCTGGGGGGCGGAGCCCCCCAGACATTAGAGCCCCCAGATATCACAGCCCCTTGACGCCGTCGAGTCTCTTGTGGTACTCGTCGACGTCGATCTCGCCTCTTGCGTAGCGGCTGGCGAGGATTGCGGTGGCCCGTTGCTCAGGTGTTTCCTTGCGGTTTCGTCGAGCAACCAGCCAGATGACGGTGCCGATGATGAGGATCCATAGGATCGGGAAGAGGAACCAGGGTCCCCCTCCACCGAAGCCGTTTGCCCAGCCGCCGTGGCTGCCCATCTCGGCCAGTATTGGAACAATGTTCATTTCTTGCCTCCTGTGGCTTTGTCTTGTTCCCAATATGTCCGACGGTTTGGTCGATGTCGTCCCTTGGGTGGATGCTCCGTACTACTCCTCGGGGGGTACCCGGCGATGATCCTTCAGGGTGACGACATCGAAACTCGCGATACGTACAGTGGTGTTCATGACCGACACCTCCCCTAGGCCGCTGCGGATTGCGGGTGACATCCTCTTTGCCCTCGCCGGGTTGCTGGTCATGATGGTGGGAACGGTGTGGACGGTTGGTCTCCCCGAACCGCTGGGCCGCGTCCTCCTGATCGCGGCGGCGGCAACCTTGGTGTTCCGTCGGCGCTGGCCCGTGGTGGTGATGTGGGCGGTGATTTCCCTGGGCTTCATTTACGACTTTCTGGGATATCCGGGTGCCTTCTACACCGTCGCCATCGTGATGGGCATCTATTCTGTGGCAGCACAAGGCTGGAGGTGGACAGCCGTAGCCGGTGCGGTCATCACCTTCGTCAGCTTCGGTCTGGTGGATTTCGCATTGGAGACCGGGCATCTGATCACGGGACAGGGTGCTCTTTGGTTCGTCGGCTGGCTTATCGTGGCCGTTCTCCTCGGCGAGGTGTCACGGAGCAGACGCGATTTCGTTGCATCCATCGAGCAGCGTGCCATCGAGGCAGAACGCACGAGGCAGGAAGAAACATTGCGACGAGTCGGTGAGGAGAGGATGAGGATCGCCCGGGAACTGCACGACGTCCTTGCTCATTCCATCTCGATCATCAATGTCCAGGCGGGGGCGGCCGCCCACCATCTCGATAGCGATCCCGAGAAGGCCCGTGAGGCGATCTCGATCGTTCGCAATACGGGGAAAGAAGCCATTCAGGAATTGCGCTCATCGCTGGGTGTGTTGCGGGGTCAGGAGAACGGTGATCCTACCCGACGGAGACCAACCCCTGGTTTGGGCGACCTCGAGCAGTTGATGGCGTCCGCACGCCGAGCCGGTCCGGTGGTTGAGTTCAGTACCCGGGGCAATCTTGACGATGTCCCACCCGACGTGGCGCTCACGGTTTACCGAATAGTCCAGGAGAGTCTCACCAACGTCACTCGGCACGGTGGCGATGCCAGCGCCACCGTCACGATCGAGCGGGACTCCGATACCCTGACCGTGACTGTCGAAGACGATGGGATTGGCATGCAGACGGATACGGTTCCGGGACTCGGAATCGCGGGGATGACGGAGAGGGCCGCTGCCCACGGTGGCAGCCTCGAGACGGGTCCAAGCGCCGACGGTGGGTTTCGGGTGGTGGCAACCATCCCACTCACCGAGTCCTCATGATCCGTGTCATCATCGCCGACGATCAAGCCCTGGTGCGTGCTGGCTTCCGATCGATAGTCGATTCTGCGGAGGACCTCGAGGTCGTTGCCGAGGCGACCACGGGACGGGAGGCGTTCGACCTGGCGATGCAGCACCAACCTGAGGTCGTCCTCATGGACATCAGGATGCCCGAGATGGACGGCATCGAGGCAACCCGGCTCATCTCCGGCGAACCCGACCTATCAACCACCAAGGTGATCATCCTCACCACCTTCGAGATCGACGAGTACGTTTTCGAGTCACTGAGGGCTGGGGCGTCTGGATTTCTGCTGAAGGACACCGATCCCGACGACCTGCTGGAGGCCATCCGCGTGATCGAAGCAGGGGATGCGCTTCTCTCACCCTCCGTCACCAAGCGTCTCGTGGCCGAGTTCGTGAACCGCACACCCGGCGGCGGCGAGTCGGTGCCTGATCTCGACATTCTCACTCCGCGCGAGATGGAGGTCCTGGCGTTGGGGCGGCCGGTCTCACCAACGATGAGATCGCCGACGAGATCTACATCAGTACCAATACGGCCAAGACCCATGTCAGCAGGACGATGATCAAACTCAATGCACGGGACCGGGCTCAGCTGGTGGTGTTTGCCTATCAGAGCGGTCTGGTTGCCGGTGGATCTCCGCCCAGGGCGGAGTAGGGGTTCTTCGGGGAAAGAAAAGTGAACAAATAGGAACCGCCCAGTGACCACGAGGGCCGCTGGGCGGTTGTGGGTAGTGACCGAAGTCACTGCCCGTAAGAAGCAAGGTAACAAATGGGTGACCGGAGTGCAACTCCCTTGTTGGGTTTGTTTTCGCGAACTCTGGAGATCACCAGCGCGGCTTAGCTTTTGACTTTTGTCCAACACCCGCCGAGTCACGGTGTTAGCTTCTGTCGTGGATGTCAGCACCGACGCGATTTCTAGGGGATCGGGTGCGGACCCGATCCCGTGGTCCTGGTCTCTTGCGGCGCTCGCTCCGCAGCTCTGCCGAGAGGTCGGTTTATGACGTTCTGAGATACTCCCATCTGGCTGCTCGACCGTTCCGGGCCGGACTCGGTCCCAGACCGGCCACGCAGTCGGCCCGGGCCATGCGTCAGCTTCTCGATGTCGAGGCGGTGGCAGTGATCGACACAGAGGTGGTGTTGGCATATGCCGGTTCTGGATCGAAGAGGCACCAGGACGCACCCAGACTGTTCCGACTCGCCTCACTCGCCATGGAGTCGGGACGCGCCCAGAGCGGCCCGCCGGGTTGGATCTGCGGTGAGTCCGAATGCAGTCTGGGGGAGACCCTCGCCGTGCCGCTACGTGTCGGGAACGACTCCGTGGGTGCCATCTTCCTCGGTCGTGGTGAGGGGCGCGAGATCTCTCTGGGTCTCGCCCGAGCCACGAGGGAGATGGGACGTCTCATAGGCGTGCAGCTGGCTCTCGCTGAACAGGATGCGACCCGTCAGGAATTGACCCGCGCCCGAACGGTAGCGATGCGAGCTCAGATCTCACCCCACTTTGCATACAACACCCTCACAGCCGCGGCCTCGCTGGTGCGACGCGATCCAGACCGTGCTCGCGAGCTGTTGGTGCAGTTCGCCGATTTCTCTCGATACATCCTGCGCAACGACCGGGTGAACACCCCACTCTCCGACGAGTTGCGCAACGTCCACAACTATCTCGACCTGGAGAGGATGCGGCATCCCGATCGTCTGGAGGTGGTCTTCCGGATCGATCCCGGAGTGCTCCATGTGCTGGTTCCCGTGCTCATCCTGCAGCCACTGGTGGAGAATGCGGTGCAGCATGGCATCGAGGAGAGCGGGGAGGGGGGAAAGGTGACCATCATTGCCGAGGATCGAGATGAGGACGTCTTCGTCGCCGTGAGCGATACCGGGGTCGGGCTCGATGACGAGGTGGTGTCAGGTCTCCTCGGTGAGTCTCCCCCATCGGGTGACGACGGTCATTTTGGGATCAGGAGCGTCAACGAACGTCTGCGGACCACCTACGGCGACCGTTACCGGCTCAGTCTGAGTTCTGCGCCGGGGGAGGGATTGATCGCTTCTTTCTGCGTGCCCAAGTACCGGGCAGGGGTGACGGCGTGATTCTCTCGTCGGTTCTGGTCGTCGATGACGAGGCACATGCCCGCGACGATCTGGTCGACCTTCTCAAGGAATCCGGGAGGGTGAAGTGGGTCGAGGTCTCGGCAAATGCCGAGGAGGCCCTGGTCGCACTCCAGAAGAGCAAATACGATGCCGTCTTTCTCGACATCCGCATGCCGGGTCTGGACGGTCTGCAACTGGCGGCGACGATCGGGCAATTCTCCCATCCGCCACGTATCGTCTTTGTGAGCGCCTACGACGTTCACGCCGTGAGTGCCTTCGAGGTAGAGGCTGTCGACTATCTGGTGAAGCCGGTGGGTTCCGATCGTCTCGCTGCATGTTTGGATCGTGTGATCAGCCGCTCATCTGACCGGACCGATAATGGCGAGAAGCCTCCTTCCGGCACCGATCTGCCCTTCGTGGGAGTGGAGCTTGCCGGGAAGACCACCCTTATCGAACGTTCCGAGATCAGGTATGTCGAAGCTCAGGGCGACTATGTGCGACTTCACGCCCAGAGTGGGTCTTATCTGGTCCGTCGTCCCCTTTCCTGGCTTTCGGAGCGTTGGGAGGACCATGGTTTCGTCCGGGTGCACCGCAGCTACCTGGTGAATCTCCGTCATGTGTCGGAGATCTCCCCGTTCTTCAACGGGACTCTCCAGATACGGGTCAAGGATCAGGAGGGGACCAGCCTCCCCGTGTCGCGACGGAGGGCCCGGCATCTACGCGACCGTCTCGGGATAACGGGCTCATGAGAGAGTCGCCCAGCGAAACGATGGGTTAGGACGGGTGTCAGACGATCGGGGAATGGACAGGCTTTATCTACGTAGCCTGATTCGCCTCCACCTCTCGATCTCCTTTGTTCATCTCGGGGTTTTTGCGATCATCGCCTTAGGTCTCCCCATACTATTTTGGGCTTTTCCTACAGTCGCTGCCTATCGAGTGGGCCCGATACCTCTGGCCTGGGTGGTGCTGGGCGGCGGGGGGTACCCCGTCCTAATCGCCATTGGATGGTCGTATGTTCGTTCGGTGGAGGAGGCCGAGGCGGAGTACGCCGAGCTTGTCGATGAACCGTGAACTGGACACTGCTGATGGTGGGAGCGGTGGTCGCCGCCACTTTTGGCATCGGTCTCTACGGTGTGCGGCTTGCCCGGACAACGTCGGACTTCTTCGTGGCGACTCGAGCGGTGGG
>WHTL01000331.1 GCA_009377735.1 Acidimicrobiia bacterium | reverse complement strand
CGTTGTGCAGATCGGCGGCCAGGCGCGCCGCTCGCAAGGACGCACGACGAAGGCGCACCCGTTGCGGTGCTCCTAGGAGGAGGACGCCGCGAGCGGTGATGACTGGTCGTCGAGATGTGGGGCATGTGTTTCACACCAGCCTCCTAGAACAAGGTTCCGTCTGAGGAGCGGTCGACGTCGAGGTGACGGTAGGCGGAATCGGTCGCCATGCGACCACGTGGTGTGCGTTGCATAAGACCGACCTGTAACAGGAACGGCTCATAGGCGTCCTCCACCGTCTCCGGCTCCTCTCCGACGGCGATCGCCAGCGTATTGAGTCCTACCGGCCCACCGTCGAACTTGAGGATGATGGCCTCGAGGATGTCCCTGTCGACCTTGTCGAGCCCCAGAACATCGACCTCGAGGATCTCGAGTGCGGTCTGAGCCACGGAGGTGGTGACCGAGCCATCGGCACGGGCCAGCGCATAGTCGCGCACCCGTGCGAGGAGTCGGTTGGCAATGCGGGGGGTGCTGCGGGATCGGCGGGCGAGCTCATGGGTGGCCTCGTCGTCGATCCGGACATCCAAGATCCCGCTGGAGCGTTTGATGATGGTCGCCAGTTCCTCATCGAGGTAGTAATCGAGTTTTTCCTCGATACCGAAGCGGTCACGGAGAGGTGCCGTTACCGTCCCCTTGCGGGTGGTGGCACCCACCAGGGTGAACCGTGGCAGATCGAGACGGATCGACTGGGCGGCGGGACCCTTGCCGAGGACGACGTCGATGACGAAGTCCTCCATCGCCGAATAGAGGACCTCTTCAACCGTTCGGGGGAGACGATGGATCTCATCGATGAAGAACACATCACTGGGCTCGAGATTGGAGAGGATGGCGGCCAGGTCACCGGGCCGTTCCAGGGCTGGCCCCGAGGTGATCCTCATTGAGCTACCCATTTCGGCGGCGATTATGCCCGCCAGCGTGGTCTTGCCTAGCCCTGGCGGGCCAGACAACAAGACATGGTCGAGCGGCCGGTCCTCCATCTGGGCGGCCTCGACGGAGATACGGAGCCGGTTCTTGACCCGCGTCTGGCCCACGAACTCGTCCAGTGTGGCGGGACGCAGGCTGAGTTCCTCGACGTCCTCGACCACAGGGCTGAGCAGACTGTCCTCACGTGCCATGCTGATCACCAACTACGTGGTTTGGTCTCATCTTCAACTCTGACCTAGCTGTTTGAGGGCACTCTTGAGTTGCGTGGCTACATCATCGGAGGGATCGGTCACGACTTCACCGATCTCCTCGGAGCGGTAGCCGAGATTCTCCAGCGCCTGGCGAACTTGTGCCTGACCACTGCCGCTGACAACTTCGGCCTCGGCGTCGGCGATCTTGGGCAGGAGCTCCAGGATCATCTTCTGCGCGGTGCGTTTACCGACACCGGGCGCCATGCTGAGCGCGCCGGCGTCCTCGGTAACGATGGCGCGCCTCAACTCGTTCGGCGTGTGGGTGCTGAGCAGAGCCAACGCCACCTTGGGTCCTATACCCGCCGCACTGAGCAGGACCTTGAAGAGGGAGGAGGAGTCGCTGTCCACAAACCCATAGAGGCTGAGGTCGTCCTCACGCACCTGCAGATGGGTGTGCACCACCACCTCCTCGCCGATGGGCGGCAAATCTGCCAACCCCGTCGGGGTCATCGCGATCTCGTACCCGACACCTGCGACGTCGACCATTATTTTCTCACCGACGATCGCCACCAACTGACCGCGGATACGTCCGATCATCGTCCGGCTCCACCCGCAGGAGAAGCGGAGATAGCACCCGTCAGCGGAGCCGCCCGCAGATGGCAGAGGGCAACCGCCAGTGCGTCGGTGACGTCGGCGGGTCGGGGCGGTTCGGAAAGTCTGAGAATACGGGAAACCATCTCCATGACCTCCCTCTTGCCTGCAGCGCCGTCTCCGGCGACCGCCAGCTTGACCTGGGTGGGTGGGTACTCGGTGACGGGAAGACCGGCTTCACCTGCCACCAGCATGGCAACACCTGAGGCACGGACCACACTCATGGCGGTACGGCGGTTCCGATTCGTGAACACAGTCTCGATCGCAACAGAATCCGGCTGGTGATCCCCCAGGACCTGGCGTAATCCTTCGGCGAGCTCGACCAACCTCTCGGTCATGGTCATATCGGGATCGGTGCGGATCACCCCGGCGGCCACTCCCATCGGTGGATAACCGGATCGGAGCAACCCGTAACCAGTGACGGAGAGACCGGGATCTATGCCAAGTACGAACATGTGTTCTCCGAGGGTAGACGCTAGTACCGACAAATACCGTCATCTTGGGCTGATGGTGGGGTACAGTTGACCCGTAGCGGGCGGCATAGGTGAACCATGCATCTACCCGCCAACGCGTCCCGAGGAATCCGACGACGCGGCCGACACCGGTCGCCGCGGAGCAAGCGGAAGCGTGTCGTGATGGGAGTTGTGATCGGACCATTCGCCCTTGTTTTGCTGTTTGGTGCGATCACCTCCATCCCCTCGTCACCGGCAAACACCGAGCCACCACCACCAACGCTCCCCACCCCCCAGCCCAGTGTCACATCTCGTCCCGCGCCGGAGCCGGTGGAGCTGCCACCCGGTGGCACCTTCTTCGATGACGACAACAGTGTCCATGAACCCCAGATCGAAGCCATAGCCGCCGAAGGAATCACGACGGGATGCTCCTCGGAACACCACGACCTCTACTGCCCAACCACGGGAGTGACCCGGGGGCAGATGGCCGCCTTCCTCGTCCGTGCGATGAAACTGCCACGAACGTCGCCCAGCCCCTTCACCGACACGGACGGCATCTTCGAACGGGACATCGCCGCTCTGGCGGAAGAGGGGATAACAACCGGATGTGGACCTGAGACTTTCTGTCCCGAGGACGAGGTGACACGGGGTGAGATGGCTGCCTTCCTGGTGCGGGCTCTGGATCTCCCACCATCAGAGGAGGATCCCTTTGTTGACGCCCGTGGGGTGTTCCGGGACGACATCGCGGCCCTTGCCGCTGCTGGTATTACCACCGGTTGCGGATCCGATACTTACTGTCCGCGGGACTCCGTCACACGTGAGGAGATGGCCTCATTTCTCAGCCGGGCGTTTCAGCTTCCCCCGAACGATCCACCCGAGCGACCAACCTTGCGGGCCGCGTTCACGGGCGACACCCTGATCCACTCCCAGCTCTATCGTCGGGCGGCCGCCCACGGTGATGATTCCGAACGGGATTACGACTTCCGACCTATGTTCGACGATGTGGCGGATCTTATCTCCGAGGCGGATCTCGCTCTCTGTCACCTCGAGGTGCCGCTCTCGCCAAGCAGCACCGACCTCTCCGGCTATCCGCTCTTCAATGCTCCCGGCGAGCTGGCCTCCGATCTCGCCGATGTCGGCTATGAAGGGTGCTCGGTGGCATCGAACCACTCCATCGACCAGGGCGTCGATGGGCTGGTCGACACCATTGACCTGATGGAGGAGGCCGGTTTGGGTCACACCGGGACATATCGAACGGAGGAGGAAGCCGACACCATCACCACTTACGAGGTGAGTGGAGCCACCGTGGCTCATCTCAGCTCGACTTACGGGCTCAACGGTCTGGTTCTACCGGATGGCGAGGAGTGGCGGGTCGACATGTTGGATGTCGACGAGATTTTCTCCCGGGCCGAGCAGGCGAGGGAGGACGGAGCCGATCTGGTTGTCGCCAGCGTCCACTGCTGTGTCGAATACCAAACGATCCCACCCGATGTGCAGCGAGAACCATTCCAAGAATTGCTCGAGTCCGATGACATCGATTTGGTGGTGGGCCATCATGCCCATGTGGTCCAGCCTATCGACAAGATCGGGAATGAGTATCTCATCTACGGGCTGGGCAACTTCCTCTCTGCGCAGAGGACGTCCCCACGTGCCGATGGGGTAATAGTCAACGTCGACTTCGCACAACGTGGGGACCGGTGGGTGGCCCGTGGTGTTGAATACATCCCCACCATGGTCGAGAACAACAGTTGGGACATCGAGGTGGCCACCGGCTCATCCCGCTCCCGAACCATCGATGCCATCGAGACCTATGACCCGAATGGTGTGAAGCTGGGACCCTAGCACCCGCCCCAAACATCATTCTGCGCGGATCTTTGACGCGATAGAGGCTGTTGCGAAATGCTCGCGATCGCGAGCGCGGACTGTGAGAATGGGGGGTATGGCTAAAGGATATGTTCCCGTGAATCGTGATCAGCCGTTCTTGTTGCCTCCGGATATGAGGGAGTGGTTGGGGGAGGGTCATCTG
>WHTL01000248.1 GCA_009377735.1 Acidimicrobiia bacterium | reverse complement strand
CTCACAGCCACCAACATGCTCAGCACGAGCAGAATGAGAACCAACTGCACCGCCCTGATGGCGGTGACCCGACCAGCGACGAGATCCTTGCGTGTCATTTGGGTATCTGACGTCGCGTCCCCTCTGGAGGTTCCCGGAAATTTCGGAGAGGTGAACCCATGCCGAACTTCGGGCTGACAGCGCCGCTCAGCGACTACTGGAACCCAGGGTTCCCGTGGACACACATCACGACCGAACTTCGGGCTGGCAGCGTCGCTCAGCGACTGCTGGAACCCAGGGTTCCCGTGGGCACACACCACGACCGCCCTGGGGCTGGCGCCTCTTGATCATGGGATCCTCACCGTGTCTGCCAGAATGACGATATGCGCGTCTCAGCCAAGTCCGACTATGCGTTGCGCGCCTTGATCGAGATTGCCCGCGACTCGGAGGAAGGGCCGATCTCGGCTGATGTGATCGGCAAACGCCAAGAGATCCCACACGGTTTCCTCCAGTCCATCCTCGCCGACCTCCGCCGCGCCGGGATTGTCAGGAGTCAACGGGGACAATCGGGTGGCTGGCGGCTCGCCACCAAACCCTCCGAGGTCAATGTTGCCGACGTCATCAGGGCAGTCGACGGTCCCCTCGTCAGTGTCTACGGCACCCGTCCCGAATCGGTCTCCTACAACGCAGAGGCCGAGGTTCTGCAGCCGGTCTGGATCGCGGCTCGCAGCAGTCTGCGCGACGTGCTGGAGCAGGTGACAATCGAAAGCCTCCTCACCGGCGACCTCCCGACCGACGTTCTGGTCCGGACCAAGGACGAGGACGCCTGGCAGCCCCACTAAGTCACCAAGGACTGATAGAGCCTACGGGCGTGCCCGAGAAATCTACTGGATCCTACGCGCCCACCAACAAGCCACTTGACATCTATAGGAGCATCCCGGAGGAGGAGGTGGCGAACGCGTCCACTCCCTACCTCCAGTCCTCCAACTACTTCGACAGTCGCCATCGTTCCCTGACGGTTTGCGCGTTGCGTCGCCTGGTCTTGCCTTACCGGTGGAGGTGAGGTCGAGTGGCCCCGTCGTGGTGGACGTGTGCACCCGCAGTGGTGGCGGTCAGATGAACATCCCGGTCACAGCACCGATGACGGTCAGTTTGATCACCCAATCACCGGCATGTGCGGCCGCGGTGCGGATCGGGATGCCTTCGTGGACCACGGACCCGGTCAGCAGAACAAGTGGCAGCACAGTCAGCGCCAGACCGAGGAGTGCCCCGCTGGTCGGTCCGCTCCAGTCACCGGCCACGAGCAGTCCAGCAACAAGGCATGCGGTGACCGCGGCCCGGACGTCTCGATCAGGATCTGGGAAATCGCGGGTTGTGAAGCTGCTTCCTGATCGGCGGCGGCGGCCTCGGTCGCTGGCGGGGCGGGCATGACCCAGTAGTAGGCGAAACTGATCAGGAAAGCGGCGATCGTCGCGATGCCAATACCCAAAGCAATCATGACGACACCCTCGCCATTGGCAGGAAGCCGTGGCGTACACCACCGGTGGACCGGTGGGTTGTTCGGGTGCAGCGGCGCGGTAGTGCACCGTGCTTTGGGACAAATCGAATCGTTGTCATTGCGAGTCTCCTTGTTCTCTGTTGTGGTCGTCGTGAACGCCCGTGATCTCGCGAGGCGCGCTGTCGACCTCGTCGGCTTCGACGACGGTGAACTGAGCCATCATCCCGTTGTCCTCGTGTCGTAGCAGATGGCAGTGGTACATGTATGGGGTCTGCGGGTCCGAGTAGTCGGTGAACTCGATGGCGATCCGGACCGTGGCGTTTCGGGGGATGAATACGGTGTCCTTTGCTCCGGTGAGCTCGACGGGTGGGTCTTGGCCGCCGATCTCGAGCACGCGGAACTGCACGTCGTGCACGTGGAAGCTGTGCGGGCTGCCCGAGCTGTTGGTGACCTCCCAGATCTCGGTCGTGTCGACGCCGACGACCGTGTCGATGCGGTTCATGTCCATCCGCTTGTCATTGATCCGGGAGGTCCCATCCAAGACGAACTGGCGATTCACCGTGGCATCCTCAGCCTCGGGCAGCTCGTCCTCGGCCAGGACCGCTGGCAGCTGCGGCGCCGGACCGAGGTTCTCCGCGGCGCGTAGTTCCAGCAGTGCGAGGGTGTCGTCACCGCCGGAGAAGCGGTGGCTGAATCCTTCCAGGGTCAGATCGGGGTCGGCGCTGATCAGCGAGGTCCGCTCGCCGGGTTCGAGGGTGACGATGATCTCGGCGCGTTCGCCGGGCGAAACCTGCACCTCGGTGAGTTCCTGTGCCTGGGTGAGCAGTCCACCGTCGGTGCCGATCAGCTGGAACGGACGCCCGTCGGCGAACTGGAGGTTGTAGAAGCGGCCGTTGGAGGCGTTGAGCACACGCAACCGGACCCGCTCACGCTCGACGTCGAGGTAGGGCATGTAGGTGCCGTTGACGAGGATGGTGTCACCGAGCTGGCCGACTTGGCTGCCGAATGGTTCGGAGCGGTCCAACCCTCCGTCGTCAGTGAAGCGCTTGTCCTGGATGATGACGGGGATGTCGTCGACGCCGTAGGTCTGCGGCAGCTCGTCGGGGACGTTCTCCGGGTCGTCGATCAGGAACATCCCGGCCAAGCCACGGTAAACGTGGTCGGCGGTCATACCCATCCGGTGCGGGTGATACCAGAGCGTGCCGACGGGTTGGCGGATCTGCCAAGTCGGCGACCAGTCGCCTCCCGGCCCGATCAACTGGTGCGGGTTGCCGTCCGCGTCCGCTGGCAGGTGCATGCCGTGCCAGTGCAGGGTGGTCGCCTCGGGCAGCCCGTTCTCGACCTCCATCCGCACCCAGTCACCGCGTTCGGCACGGATGGTCGGACCCAAGTAGCTTCCGTTGACACCCCAGGTTTCCGTCTGCACACCCGGCAGCAACTCCGAGAAGCCTTCTTGCATTTCGAGCTGGTAGATGGCACCGCCATCGGCACCGCGTTCGGGCTCCAGCAACGGCGGGATCTTGAGTTCCTGGGTGAACTCGAGTTCTCCGACGGTGTCGGTGCGGGCACTCTGGTAGAGCCACAAGGCGAGCACACCAAACGCGACACCCCCGGCGACAATGGCAATTGTGCCGACCAGCACGATTCGTCGGAGCAGGCTCCGCTTCTCTACGGCAGGGCGATGGCCCGCCTCGCCGCTGTCCGATTGATATGCCAAGTCAGGATGCATTTCTCTTCCCCCTTTCTCATCACGGGTCCGTGACGACCATCCCATCGGCAATGGAGCTGATTGACCGCTCCATTGGTCGAGGCTAGCTTATCATAATCGCAAGTTGATAATCTGCAAACAGAGATCATCGAATCTGGCTATGGTTTCGTCTGATGGTGGATAGACCCGACCTTGCCGCCATGATGCACCCGCTGGTGCGCGCCCTAATGGCCGCTGAGGAACCCGTGCTCGAGGCCCACGGGTTGACGATGTGGGGCTACACGGTCCTGCTCGCCCTGGACGGGAATCCGACGCGTACCCAAGCAGCCCTGGCAGAGCGGATCGGCGCCGACAAGACGCGAATCATTCCGACCCTCGACAAGTTGGAGGCCGACGGATTCATCGACCGGTATCCCGACCCCGATGACCGACGTGTCCATCTCCTCGCCCTGACAGAGCATGGTGGGGAGGTGAAGGACGCCACGCAGGAGGCGATCCAAACGGGAGAGGAGCGTTGGCTCGTTGACCTCAGCGACAGCGACCGCGAAGTCTTCCTGAGGGTTTTGCATGAGCTAGCGCGAATGGCAGAGAGGTGGCCTGAGTGACAGGCGTAGCCCGGCACAATCGGGGGTCGATAGAAAGGTTCAAGTGTCGGCAGCAGTTCGCAAAGCTCGACATCTTCGATCCCAGCCGCCTCTAGGACCTCCGTAGCCAGCGGGGCTGGGACAACGGCTTTGACCCGTTGGTCCCGCACGAGGTAGGAATCCCTCCAGAGAACGAAGTCCGCAGGGCGACGCCCCACTACGGTGACACTCACCGTCCTAGCCGCTCTCGCAGCCATCCTGTACCTGAACTCTCCGGCAGTGGTGGAGGTCGCAGACACAGAGATGGCCTCGAACGATCGCGTCGTCACCGCGATCGTCAACAGTTGTGGCGCTGGACTCAGCGTCGAGGTGTACGAGGACGACTCCTTGGTCAAGATCACGGTCTTTGATCATCGCTTCCGTCTCAGGTTCGGCGGCGACGATTGCCAAGATGTCGTCCAGCCGCGATTAAGCGTGCCCCTTGGCCGACGGATGTTGATCGATGGTTCCACCGGCAGAGCTCTGGTGGTCCCAGATCAGGCATAGCGAAGTAACCAATGAGGCCCAGGGCGATAGAATTTGATTGGTTCGGGGCACAGCTTGATGGAGGATGCCGTGATCAAACGACTAACCATGTGGCACGTTAAGGACGCTGTATCAAGAGAGGAAGCCCTTCGTCATTGGCGCAACGAGCACGCAGACCTCGTCCGCGCCGTTCCCGGTTTGCGGGGCTATGTGCAGGACCACTGCATGGCGAGCCCCGAGGGCGGTGGCATCCCCTACACCGGCCTCGGCGAGGTCTGGTTCGACAGTTTCGATGCAGCAGCGACTGCGACCCAAACGCCTGAATGGTCAACCGTCATTTCGGATGCCTCTACCTTCATGAATCTGGAAACGGTCGTGGCTGCCTGGGCCGACGAGCATCGGATCATCGAACCCAACTGATGAACTCCCCAACCCGCACAGAACGGCTCTTCTTGGGTCACCCTCCCAGAGAGGGAGGAGCCGTTAGCGACCCCATGCCCTAACCTTCCTATATGGACCGCAACGAGGTCGAGGCCATTCTGACCCGCTGCAAACAGCTGGTTGATGATGGCGAGTCACCAGATCTGAAGGATGAGGGATTTTGGCGTGCCGTGCGGTGGGTGAAGGGGAACCCCGACGACGTGGAGCCCTTTGCCGACGGCATCGCCGTTATCGATCGGGCCGCCTTCGAGAATGGCGTCCCAGTTCGGTTCCCCATCGCCTCCGGACAGCGTCTTCTGTGGGGGATGAGCCTGATCGGTTTAGGGCTGGTGGCGATCTCCTACTACCAGACAGAGCCCTGGAACTGGCTTTTGTTCGGACTCGGGACCGCACTCCTGTTGGTCTTCACCCACACCCTGGCCCACCTTGTGGTGGGACGGTTCATGGGTATCCAGTTCACCCATCTCTTCTTCGGTCTGGGTGGGATCCCCCAGCCCGGGGTGAAGATCGACTACTCCTCCTATCTCCGCACCCCGCCACAAAAGCGGGCATGGATGCACGCCTCCGGCGCCATCCTCACCAAGCTGATCCCATTCCTGTTGATCCCGGCTGCCGTGGCGGCCGATCTCGCCACCTGGGTGGTCTGGCTGCTGCTTGCGGCCGGGATGGCAGCCATCATGATCGACCTGGTGTGGTCGGTGAAGGTGTCCGACTGGAAGAAGTTCCGCCGCGAGATGGCCATCGCCCGCAGTCTCGGGGACTAGTCCCACCATCGCGATCTCGGGTCGGGGCCACCACGCACACTCCCACGAACCCAGGGTTCCCACAGCCGTTCAGCGACCGCCCCAGCCCAATGTTCGGGAGGACGCTCAATTACGACCTCAATCGAAGCGGCGGCCCACCCCGGGGTTGAGTCTGCCATCGGGGTCCAGACGCCGGTTCTGTTCCTCGACAATCCGGCGTTGCTCCTCCCTCAGGCTTGCCCAGACCCGATCGGTCTTGACCCGACCCACACCGTGTTCGCCCGCCGCCATGCCTCCCACTCTCTCGACGGCGTCATAGACGATGTCGTCAACATCGCCGGGAAGATGAGCACCGGGTGTGGCGGGGGCAACGTTGAGATGGATGTCGTGGGCGAGGAGATGGCCGAATACAAACAGGCGGTGGGGAGAGAGGCGTGACCGCAACTCGCCGGCCAAAGAGTCCACGAGATGAGGCGGGACCAGGACATCGAACTTGTGGATGACTCCGAGTCGAGATACCGACTCGGTGATGCGGTCGCGATATGCCCACAGATCGGCCCCGGCCAGGGTCGTCTCCGG
>WHTL01000429.1 GCA_009377735.1 Acidimicrobiia bacterium | reverse complement strand
GCGGATGCTGCGCCCGACGTGCCAATCGGCGGTGTGGAGGATCCTCACAGACCCTCGAAGGGGTCTTCCGGCCCATCTGACAGTGAACCGGCAACCTCCGAGGGTCTGGTAGCCCAGGCCGGGAAGGGGAACTCGACAACCAGTGGAATAGGCAGCTCGGGCTGGCTCACGAGCATCGTGCCCGGTTTGAGGATGGTGGCTCGTTGTCGGTGGGTGCGGGGAAGGAACCCGTATTCCTCACGTCCTGCCTCTGCTGAGTCGAGACGTCCCACTACCCGGATCGACGAATTCGCGATGATGCGTCTTTCCACCTCGGAGGCGGTCTGCTGCGCCCCGATAAGAATCACGCCGAGAGACCGGCCCCGCTCAGCGATGTCGAGAAGTATCTCCTTGATCGGGCTGAACCCCTCTCTGGGGGCGTACTTGTTGAGCTC
Organism: Acidimicrobiia bacterium; assembly: GCA_009377735.1. Classification (GTDB taxonomy): domain Bacteria; phylum Actinomycetota; class Acidimicrobiia; order Spongiisociales; family ZC4RG35; genus WHTL01. The sequence goes on along the minus strand of WHTL01000429.1, from coordinate 1,890 downwards.
GTCGAGGACGATCATGAGGAGGTCGTCGTCGGACCCCTTGCCTTCCCGTTCCTTGCTCTCGAAAGCTCGCCGAGTGGTCACGCCAACCACAAACCTCTTGGCCCGGTCGTTGAGATTGTGAAGATCGACCACCGTCACCTGGCTCTGCAATGAGACACGATGACGCTCGGGATCGTCCATATCACCCCTGATGAGCCGTTCCACATGCCGCACCGACGATGCCAGCCGCCGCACGAACGCATTGATGGTGCCACGCGCTATGGCCGTGCCCGCCCACACCGGCCCGTCGTCCTCGGAGAGCACCTTTTGGTTGATGAGATCGGCGAGCTCCCTGAAGGTGCGGACATCGGTCCCTTCAATACGGACCGCGCCACTTTCCAGTGCAGACGCCCTCTTGAGCTGGGCCATGACCGAGTAGACCACCATCGTGTACTGGGCCCGGTCGTCTTCGGCATCGGCGAAGAGAAACGGGAGGAGGTCGTCGTGACAGAAGTCGGCCAGACTCCAAGCGAAGGCAGTAACGTCGCTTCGGGTGTGGACGTCGGCACGAAGCGTCGAGGAGTCGGGTCGGACGGGGGCGAAGAACTCCACCGAGCGGAACGGCTCGGCCGGTAGACCCAGCTTCTCGTAACGGGCCCTCTGCTCGTCATCGAGAGTGGAGTTGTCCCGGTCGAGATGGAGAAGATCCTCACCCTTGACATTGAATATGAGGGCCTTGGTGTTGACCGAACCGGATCCCAGCACCTTCCCATTGAAGAGGGCGTGGAGGAGGTAGGTGGCATAGGTGGTCTTGGTTGCCACGCCGGAGACGCCCGAGATGTTGACGTGGGCGCCCCTCTCACCGTTGAAGAACTCGTAGTTGGCGTAGAGGGGCTCGTCGTCGCGGGTGAGCCCAACAGGTAGCCGTCGCTCCATCCGATCGAAAAAGAGGGCGCGATCTCGTTCCTCACCGGCGGCGCGACGCACCTCCTGGCCCGGTCGCGGCGGGACGAACATCTCAGGCTCAAACCTGGTAGCCGTCACCATCGCCGCCTCGCTGACGTCGGCAGGCAGAATCCCGTCTTCGATCAGGAACACATCGGAGTCGAATCGGGCACCCTCATGACGAGCCCTGACCTGCGATACCACGCCGTACATATCGATCGTCTCGCCGTTGGGTAGCTTTCTCTCCAGGGCGATGACATCGTCGAGTTGGATGTACTCGTTGCCGTCGACTGCAACCCAGAACTCAAGCGGGGTGGCATCCTCGGTCCCGAGAACCCGTCCCACGGTCTCGCCCACTCGTGGTTGGTCCATGGCGGCGAGGGTAGCGGGTGGGTGTGACGGATTTCCCATGTGAATGCCTGATCCTGATGCCGTGTGGGGTCAGGAATCACCGTCGGGCTAACCGGTCGTGTCTCCAGGAGGGCGGAGCAGCCCGTTGCTTATCGCCCGCTCCTGGTCGTCCCAGATCGCCATGGCTGTTGCCATAGGTAGGAAGTCGAGCTGAGCGTAGAAACCCTCGGTACCTGGATTGGCGTAAAGAATGATCTTCTTGTGACCGTCGGCCAGAGAGACCAGACGTCTGATGATGGCCTTACCCAAACCCCGGCCCTGATGTGCGGGATGCACCGCTACATCGGCGATATAGGCACAATCCCTGCCGTCGGCAATAGCCCTACCCGCCCCGATCAATGACTCGTCCGAGTAGACGAAACACTTGAACATGCTGTTGCCGAAGACCGTCTGCAACCCGTCGGCGGGTTTGATCCCGAGTGGTGCCACCCGATAGAGCTCCGACAGCTCCTCCCAATCAACACCTCTCTCATCTTGTACCCAGTCGAGATTTTCGAGGTCGTCGGTTGATTGATGATCGGTCATTCCGTTCTCCTTGCCTTCTTAGTGGGGTTG
>WHTL01000074.1 GCA_009377735.1 Acidimicrobiia bacterium | reverse complement strand
TGAGGACACTGCGATGGCCCTCCGTTTGGTAGAAGGAGAGGGTCCTAGCGAACTTTGCTCCACGATGACCGAGTTCTATGCGGCGGCCTTCCCGGGGGCAGAGGCGACCGGACCGGACACCGACAGCATTTTCGAAGGTGGTAGCGGGGTCGGTCGCGTCACCTGCGACGAAGGGACCATAACCCTGGGTGTCGCCCCTGATGCCGAAACGGTCCGGTTCATCACCGACGGTTAGCCGTCCGGGGTAGTTTTGGGGTCGAGGGTGTGGAATTGTGGGCTGATCGCGCATTTTCACAACGTCAACCATCGCGGTTTGCAGTTTGTCCTTACGGCCCGGCCTCTCGGGAGAGGACCTCGTAGACCTCGGTGAAATCGATGCCGACTTCGGGGTCTGGGGCGAGGAGGCCGATCAGGCGGTCCTGGGATCGGGCTGAGACCGTCGTTTTCCCCTGCCATCGATCAGCCAGTTCCGATGGTGTGTGGCGGCAGCACTCGCCGTCAGGGCAGAGGGACTGCCCTCGCCGCTCGGTGCCGCGGTCACGGAACCAACGGGCGTCGTCGAAGCCGACACCGACGGTCACCGAATAGTTGTCGCTCCGCTCCGGGTCCACCCGCGATACACAGAAAAAGGTCCCGCCGGGAGTGTCGGTGTACTGGGCATGGATGCCATAGCGATCATCGGAATCGAACACCGAACGCGCTGCCCAATGGCGGCACGCCCTCTGAGCGAGAAATGACCCGGCTGGATCGGTCGGAAACGGCACATCATCATTCCCATATCCCTTCCATATGATCCCATCGAGATTGACGGTGGCGAGGTGGGAGCGGATACCGAGGTGGCGGGTAGCCAGGTTCACAAACCGCCACGCCGCCATCTCATAGGAGAGGTTGAAACGATCCTCGAGATCCTCCACCGACAGTTCCCGCGAACGGCGGGCGCTCTCCAACTGAGGAAGAGCGGCTCGCTCGGGCGCCAGGACGGCGGCCGCGAAGTATGCGGTTTCCACCCTCTGGTGCAGCAGGGTCTCGGCGTCGTCGGGACGCTCGTGGTCGAGGAGAATGCCGGCCAGCGTCTGCAGGATCGCCTTGCGTGCCTGACGTACCCTGAGTTCGTTGCGTCGGGCGATGAGAATGAGACGATCCTCGTGATCGACCACGGAGCGCACATTCCGCGGAATCTCATCAACTGTCCGCACCCGAAACCCGGTCCAGGCGGCGATATCGTTCAGATCGGAGGAAGCCACCGGTCCGTTCCCCTTGTAGCCTATGGCGTCGAGTGCAGAGGCGGCCACTCGCTCCACCTCGCTCAGGTAACCGTCGTGGTCGGAGAGCCAACCCGCGACCGAGGCGGCAGCCTTGCGAAGTTCGGCTGCCGGTCCCGACATGGGAGCGGGTTGATCGATAAGACGGTGCATGGCAATGATCCGCTCCAGCACCTCGTCGGTCATGCCGATCGTCGGTTTGACCTCGGGCAGGCCCGAGGCGATGAACTCAGGTGTTCTCTGTCGTCGCTCGAGTTCAATTTCTAGCGCGTCGCGACGTGTGGGGGGATCGGTGAGTAGAAGCTCTGCGGTGGAGACCCCCACGGCCGTTGCCAGTTCTCCCAGCTGACCGAGACGGGGCTCGCGTTTCCCGTTCTCGATGAGTGACAGGACGGAGACGGGTCGACCGACCCTTTCGCTCAGATCCTCCAGCGTGAGGCCGGCAAGTTTTCGGAAGTAGCGAAGACGCCGCCCGAATACCAGGGAGTCGGTAGAAGAATCAGTTGAGGGTGGGCCCGTCAAGCTTCAGCCAGAACTCGGGTGTGCGCCAGCCGATCGTGCACCCCCCGCCCCTCGCCGTAAAGCACGCTCCCGATCAGCACCCCGAGGCCCACGTATGTCAGCACTGAGGCCACGATCGTGGTGGGATCGCGGTCCTCGAAACCACCGAACGCCGCACCAACCGCCAGGGTGTGCCCGATCTGCCATGGAATGGCGATCTTGATGGTATTGCGCAGCAGAGCGCGCCCGAACCCCACCTGTATGCTCCGTTTCCCGGCCACCACCAACCCCTGTCGGCGCTTGCCCCAGGTCGACCGTTCCGGGCCGGACTCCTGACGTGCGGCCAAAACGGTGGCGATGACGGGCGGGATGGCACTCATGGCGAGCACCGCTCCTCGCTGCTCCCCCCACCCTGCTCGATACGCCAGGATGCCCAACGGTACGGTGGCGGTGGCGATGCCTAGGTAGGCTACGCAATCGAGCGCATAGGCCTTCCCCCGCGCCATGGCTAACTTATTCATGGTTGACCGCCAGGATGAACAGAAGTTTCCTTCCCGAGAAGAAATAGCAATTTTCAGGTGTCACCTTCCTGTGACAACGGTTTTCGTCATCAAGAATAGTTCAAAGTAGGAAAGAAGAGGACTCATGAGCAACGAATTTCAATGGTTGCGACCTATCGAGGGTCGTCATGGCGAGATACTCACCACAGAGGCATTGCAATTTGTGGCCGACCTCGAGGAAAAATTCGGAAAACGGCGTCTGTCTCTCATTCGTGATCGGGTGGCACGTCAGGAAGAAATCGACGGTGGCGCCGAACTCGACTTCCTGACTGCGACGGAGGACCTGAGAGCCGGTGGCTGGAAGATCGCCCCCATCCCCGCCGATCTGGAAAACCGAAGGGTTGAGATCACAGGCCCCGTCGACCGCAAGATGATGATCAATGCCCTCAACTCGGGCGCCGATACCTTCATGGCCGACTTTGAGGACGCCACCAGCCCGATATGGAGCAATCTCATCGATGGCCACGTCAATCTGGTCGATGCATATCGCCGAGATCTCAGTCTGGATACCGGCGAGAAGCAGTACACCCTCGATGAAGAGATCGCCACGTTGATCGTCAGACCTCGCGGCTGGCATCTTCCCGAGGCGAACCTCCTGGTCGACGGGGAGCTCGTCTCGGCATCGCTCTTCGACTTCGGTCTCTACATGTTCCATGGCGCCCGCGCCGCCATAGAGGCGGGAACCGGGCCGTATTTCTACCTCCCCAAATTACAGAGCCATCTTGAGGCGCGGCTTTGGAACGACGTGTTCACCCATGCCCAGGATCGCCTGGGGATCCCGCACGGGACTATCAAGGCCACAGTCCTCATCGAGCACATCCTCGCCGTCTACGAGATGGACGAGATCCTCTACGAGCTGAGGGAGCACTCGTCGGGTCTCAACGCCGGCAGATGGGACTACATCTTCTCGGTCATCAAGACCTTTCGCAATCACGCCGACCACGTCCTCCCCGACAGGGCACAGGTGACCATGACGGTTCCCTTCATGAAGGCGTACACCGAACTGCAGGTTGCCACCTGTCATCGCCGGGGTGCCCACGCCATGGGTGGAATGGCGGCGTTCATACCCAATCGCAGGATGCCGGAGGTGACCGAGGAGGCACTGGAGAAGGTGGCTGCCGACAAGCGGCGGGAGGCAGAGATGGGCTACGACGGCACCTGGGTGGCCCATCCCGGCTTGGTGGAGGTGGCGCGGGCCGAGTTTGATCGTGTCCTCGACGGCAGCCCGAATCAGGTGGAGCGTCTGCGTGACGATGTGTCGGTTGGGGCACGCGACCTTGTCGACACCACGATCGAGAACGGAAGCATCACCGATGCCGGGATACGCACCAATGTGTCTGTTGGCATCCGGTATCTCGCCTCCTGGCTCTCGGGTGTGGGTGCAGCCGCCATCGATAACCTGATGGAGGACGCTGCGACCGCAGAGATATCTCGGTCCCAGATATGGCAGTGGGTGCACCACGCCGCATCCACCGACGACGGCGTCCCTATCACCGCCGAGCGGGTCCGCGCCATCACCGACGAGGAAATGGCGCTCATAGAGAACACTGTGGGCGAGGAGGACTTTGCCGCGGGCCGATTCGATGAGGCCAGAACCGTATTCGAGCGGGTAGCACTCGACCCCGACTACATCGATTTCCTGACACTGCCCGCCTACGAGTTGCTCTGACAAACACCGCCAACAACCACCGGGAGAGACCAATGACCAACCCCACAGAGATCGACGACCTCACCCATACATGGGCGACGTCGCCCCGTTGGGAAGGCGTACAGCGCGATTACCAGGCGAGCGACGTCGTCAGACTACGGGGGAGTATCCGTGAGGAGCGCACCCTCGCCACCCAGATGGCGACCAAACTCTGGGATCTGCTCCAGACTCCGGAGCCGGTGAGAGCACTCGGGGCCCTTTCCGGCAACCAGGCGGTGCAAATGGTGAAAGCGGGGTTGAAGGCGATCTACCTCTCCGGATGGCAGGTCGCAGGGGACGCCAACCTCGGCGACAATGTCTATCCGGACCAGTCGCTCTATCCGGCGAACTCGGCCCCCACCCTGGTTCGACGGATCAACAACGCCCTACGAAGGGCCGATCAGATCCAATGGGCGGAGGGTGAGGGGACGGTCGACTATTTCGCCCCAATCGTCGCCGACGGTGAGGCGGGATTCGGGGGTGCGCTCAACGTTTTCGAACTCACCAAGTCGTTCGTCCTCGCCGGTGCCGCCGGGGTCCATTTCGAAGACCAGCTCGCCTCGGAGAAGAAGTGCGGTCATATGGGTGGCAAGGTACTGGTGCCCACCGGCCAGCATATCCGCACCCTGCTGGCCGCCCGTCTCGCCGCTGATGTCCTCGACGTGCCGACCATCATCGTGGCCAGAACCGACGCTGATGCCGCCAACCTCCTCACATCCGACATCGACGAACGCGATCGTGAATTCGTAACGGGGGAACGCACCGCGGAGGGGTTCTTTCGGGTGCGCGACGGCTTCGACCAGGCGGTTTCCCGTGCTCTCGCCTACGCCCCATACGCCGATCTGGTGTGGTGTGAGACATCCCAACCCGATCTGAAGCAGGCGGCACGCTTCGCCGATGCAATCCATGCGGAGTATCCCGGAAAGCTCCTGGCATACAACTGCTCACCTAGCTTCAACTGGAAGATGCACCTCGATGACGATACGATCTCTCGTTTCCAGAGAGAGTTGGGGGCGATGGGCTATCGCTTCCAGTTCATAACTCTCGCAGGGTTCCATGCTCTTGGATCGTCGATGTTCGATCTCGCCAGTGGATACGCCGAGTCGGGCATGAAGGCCTACGTCGATCTCCAGCAGAAGGAATTCTCCATGGAGGACAGGGGCTACACCGCAACCAGGCATCAACGAGAGGTTGGTGCGGGATACTTCGATCTGGTGTCAAAAACGGTGACAGGTGGTATCGGCTCCACCCTCGCATTGACCGGCAGCACGGAGGAAGCCCAGTTCTGATGCGCGACCCGTTTCCTCCAGAGATAATGTGGGGGTGCTGAGCGTGCGAGGCGGAGGCTGGGCCCTCAGGGTCTCGTGACCTTCCAGTTGACTTCCCCGGAGTCGTCGTTGTGCACCATGCCTATCCGGTTGATCCTCTGGCCGTCGGGCACTAGGAACACTGCACACGACTTGAGGGCCTTGCTCTTCGGTCCGAATCCCTTTGGTCTTGGTGCGTCCTTGCATTTGGGGAAGGGGCCCTGGATCACCACACCCCTGATCCTCTGGTTCTTCTCGTTGTAGGCAACGGTCCAGTGTTCAAAGTCGGGTACTCCTGCTGCCCGCCGCTCACCGACATGCTTGGAGGACAACGTGATGTACCACGGGGTGGTCAGCTTGTGTGCTGCGTCCAGCCTGTAATCGGAAATGTCGGCTTTCTTCCCCTTCACAACCGACACGGGTCTGATGCTTGCCCTCAGACCGATCGATCCGTGGCGCCAGTTGACGGTCTTGGCCTTGCCCTGAATCATCCACTTGCCGGCAGGCCCGGCATTCGGAACCGTCGGTGCCTTGGCCTTGCCTGCAATCCGCTGAGGAACCTTCCAATCGATCTGGTTGCCCTTGATGTTGTGGAGGCCGATGGATGCCAGCCTCTGACCACGAGGGACGAAGAAGACCCGGCATTGGATGACCGGATCGTAATCCTTGTTGAACCGACGGGGTCTGTCAGTGTGGCGACAACGGTCCAGGTTGGGAAGGACCACATTATCTAGGGAATCTCCCCGGCCGTTCCTGGCGACGAGCCTCTCGGTGAAGGAGGGTCCCTGCAGAACGCCCTTGCCCACATTCTTGACACGAAGTTCGACGAACCATGGGACCTGGGTACTCGATAGCGCATCCATCCGGTAGTCGGAGAGATCCTTCTGGGCGCCCCTTATCACAGTTGGTGTCACTCTGAGCTGGGTGCGAGGTGAGCCATCGGCGCGTTGGTACCGGAATGTCTTCGGGTTCAGCTTCGCCGTGACCTTGGGTGGACGCTTCTCCGGTGTGTCGGGGTTCGTTGTCTGCGGCGCCGCAGCGACGGTGGTGCTCGAGGAGGATGAGCTCGTGGTGGTCGATGGGGTGGTGGTTGAGGGAGTGGAAGTGGTCGCCGGGTCTGATGCACTTGTCGCCGCAGCCGTGGTTTCGGATGTGTTGCCCTCCGAACCGGTGCAGGCCAACAGCATCAGCGGTAACAACAACAAGGACAATCGTCGTTTCGCATCGGGCGGAACATGGTGCTGGTGGTTCATCGTCAGTCCGGCTGCCTCTCGATGCGATTCCATTCACTGCCACCCATCGTCGGCTCTCGCTTTGCGGACGGACTCGATATTGTGCCCACCATGAATCCGGAACCCGACATTGAGGAGGCGATCCAGGCATTGGGTCGGGGAGATCACGTCGGTGCCAGGATCGCGATCTCGGGTATGAATCCCGCCGCAAGCGGGCATGGCGCAATCATCGACGCCGTCCACTATGCCGCCACGGAGCTGGAAAATGACGAGGAGATCACCCAGGCAACCTGGAATGGGCTTGCCGACGCGCTCATCGGATCCGACCTCGATGGTCTGGTCGACTCGGTACGACCGTAAGCATGTCTGACTACCACCTCCATCTCCATCCCCACGCCGACGACGATCGGCCCGGGCCACCGGTAGGGGAGTATCCGGCGGGTCATATCGAAGCCTATGTCGAAACCTTGATGCGACGAGGTGGAGGAGAACTGGGATTCACGGAGCACCTCTATCGATGCGCCGAGGCGCAACCGGTGTTGGGTCGTTTCTGGGAGGACGGCACCGACCCTGACACGGCGAAATTCACCGAGGAAATGGTCAGGACCGACCAGGGGCTCTCGCTGGAGGGGTACGTCACCGAGATCGTTGCTGCCAAGGAAAGGGGCCTACCGGTCAAGCTGGGTCTCGAGGTGGACTTCTTCCCCGAGACCATCGATGCTGTGCTCGAACTCATCGCACCGTATCCGTGGGACTTCCTGATTGGTTCGGTCCACTGGGTGGGGGGTTGGTCTGTCGACTCGGAGGGGTCGACCGTGGAATTCGAGCGCCGGGGGATCGACACGGCCTGGGAGCAGTACTTCGCGCTCGAGGCCGAGTTGGCCGCCTCGGGTTCGGTGGATGTCCTCGCCCATGTCGACGTCGTGAAGAAGTACGGCTATCGCCCCGTCAGCGAGCCCCTGGAGCTGTACGCCAGCGTCATCGAGGCAGCGGTGTCGTCGGGTATGGCGGTTGAAGTGTCCTCCCAGGGTCTGCGCAAGCCGGTAGGGGAGATCTACCCGTCACCGATTTTCCTCAGGATGTTCCAGGAGGCCGGGGTCCCCATAACTCTGGCGTCCGATGGGCACAGACCAGAGGAAGCGGGATATGCCCACGACCAAGTCGTCTCGGCTGCCAGGGATGCCGGATACACGGCGAAACTCCACTTTGATAGACGAAGCCCCACCGAGATAGTCCTCTGATCCGGAGTGGTCAGTTGTATGGGACGCGGTCGGAGTCTGCTTACCATCGCTAGGTGAATATCCACTCGGACCATCCTTTCGCGACCCCGTTGGAGAAACGCGATCCGGTACGACGTCTCCGTGGGCGAATCGCTGCCGGTGTGACCGTGGCCACGTCGGGGGAGGGAACGACGATGACCGGTCTCACCGTCGCATCCATCATGGTGGTAGAAGGCGAGGTTCCCCTTTGTGTGGTCGCCGTCGGTCCCGATGCCGACTTGGTGACCACGATCGAAGGGTCCGGCGCCTTCGTGGTCCATCTGCTCGACTCCGGCCAAAGGAGTCTGGCCGACACCTTCGCTCTAATCAGACCGTCACCCGGCGGTCTGTTCGCCGTGGTTGAACACGCCCAGACTCCCTGGGGGCCACGTCTCACCGACGTCTCCGACGTTGTCTTCTGTAGCCATGTCGAGACGCGTCCGACCGGAGAGCAGGTATTGATCGTGGGAGAAATCGAGGATCTGGAGTTGAGCGACCTCACCGACCCCCTCATCCACTTCCGGGGAAGCTACCGAACCTTCTGATTGCTACTGGTCGGGAAGGTTCTCCATGGCTAACTCGCCGACCTGAAGGGTGGTCTCTCCCAGATTCGCCAGGTCGTTGGTGGGGAGGAATACGAAGACGGTCAGGGCATTCTCGTCGTCGATGACGGTGAGGAGAGCGCATCCCGGCTCACCGGCCTCTTCCTCGCTGCAGTAGAGGTATGAGGTGTTCCCGTCGATCAGGGACCAGGACCCGTCGGGGGAGATGTCACCTTGCAGGTCCTCCAAGGGCGAGATTGCGAACGAGATCTCACCGACGTTGGAGCCAGAGAGGATGCAGGCGGGCTCCCCGGGCACTGTGGACGATATCGGGGTGGCGGGACCGGCCGCCTTTCCAAAGCCGGTGCCGCTGAGGCTGTCGTCTCCGGTGGGGATTATCGAACAGAAGCTGGCGTCTTCGACCATCTGAGGGGTGCCGATCACCGGACCGGCAAAGGAACCGGCATCCTGGGGTGCCGTTGTGGACGACGAGGTCGGGCCGGTGGTCGATGGCGCCGTGGAGTCGGCCACTGAGGTCGACGGTGCAATGGTGAAGGGTGTCGTCGTGGCAGGTGCCGTCTCAGTTGTCTCGACCAACGTGCTGGATGATCCGTCGGCACCGCACCCCACGATCAGGCACAAGATGCTTAACAGGGAAATCGTGGAAATCCTCACAGCGATCGAGTGTATCGGCGCATATGTTTATACACGCGCTGCTAGCAAACATCGTTCCAGGCGACATACGATGGGCCACTGTGACCATCGTGCTGTCCTATCTTTTTTCTCCCCCCTCGAATGAGGGGGGAGTGGGCTCGGTCGAGGGAGGCACCTCCGCGGCCAGCTCACGACGCGACCGCCGAGACTGGTGTGCCCCAGAGACGACACCACCCGATGCCCAATGACACCGTGACCTCTGACGGGTGGGCGGAACGAGCAAAGACCCTGGAGGCAGAGGTGCGACGGCTCCGCGCCCAACTGGCCCGATATAATGTCACGGCCGACCACGATATCAACCACCCGGGTCCCATATTCGTGGGTGGCACCGGTCGCAGTGGGACATGGGTGGTCGGTCGTCTCTTCAATCACGATCCCGATATTGTGACCATCCCCACCGAACTTCGGTTCCATGCCTCGGATGCCGGCTTTCGGGACGTCCTCGGAGGGGAGGAGACACCACAGGAATTTGGGGAGCGAGTCCGTGACAGGTGGTATGACATCAGGGGGGCGTCCGGTTCCGTCAAGGGGCTGTGCCTCCTCGTCGCCCGTCACGAACTCAATCTGGCAACCAAGGAACTTGTCCGACTCGCCGATGATGATCTACCCCGTGCCCTCGCCACCTACATGCGACAGCTCGTGGATCCCTACGCCCTCGGACGCGGTGCCACTCGATGGGTCGAGACGACACCCGATAATGCCAGTCAGGCCGATACCCTCCATCGGGTGTTTCCCCAGTCCAGGGTGGTCCACGTAGTTCGGGACGGGCGGGATGTGGCTGCCAGCACGATCAAGCGGTCGTGGGGCCCGTCCACCTGGGACGAGACATTCGATTGGTGGGAGAAGCGAATGCGCGCCGCCGATGTGGCTACCGGTAGAGCCGACCCAACTCGGATGCTCACCATCAGGCTCGAGGACTTGGTGCTACGCGAGCGGGAGAAGACGCTCAATTCCCTCCTGGAGTTGGTGCTGGCGACAAAACCCGATCTCGTCCGGCGCTACTTTGAGTCGTCGATGACTACCGATGATGCAAATGTGGGACGATGGCGAGATGACACCGACAGGGACGATAGCGTCCGCATCGACAAGGAGTATCGAAAGCGATACAGGAGCATGTCCGATGATGGCGTATCCTGTTTGCCGATCCCACCCGATGCTGCCGACGCCCTGAGATGATGTTGTTGATCTTTTCGTGACTGCACCCACTTACTTCCTATCCACGCTCGGATGTGCCAAAAACCAGGTCGACTCCGAGAAGGTTGAGGTCATGTTGGCCGAGGCGGGTTACGCCGCCACCGATGACGCCAGTGACGCCGACATCGTGATGGTGAACACCTGCGCCTTCATCGAAGATGCTCGTCGGGAATCTGTCGAGACCATCCTCGAACTCGATGGTCAAAAGCGCTCCGATGCCCGCACCGTCGTGCTGGGATGCATGGCACAGAGATTCGGAGTGGAGGTGGAGAACGCCCTCCCAGAAGTCGATGCCGTGTTGGGCCTGGATCGCTACGGCGAGCTGGTGGGAACCCTCGATCGGATGACGAGCTGGCACCCGGTTGAAGTGCGCCGACGACCCACGATGGACATACTCCATGTCGTCGACCGTCCCGCATCGAGCACACCATTCGCCTATGTAAAGGTGGCGGAGGGGTGCGACAAACCATGTACCTTTTGCGCCATACCTCTGATCCGTGGCAAACAGCGGTCCCGGCGTCCCATCGAAATCCGGACCGAGGTAGAGCGTCTTGTGGGAGGTGGGGTCTCCGAGGTGGTGCTGGTAGCCCAGGACCTGGCAGCATTTGGCCGGGATCTCGATGATGCCCCGCGCAAGCCGACGATCGTCGACCTGCTCGAATCCCTCTCCGAGGTCGACGGCCTCAAAAGGATGCGCCTCCTCTATCTCTACCCACGGGAGATCCGTCCCGAGCTCATCGCCGAGATGGCCGACAACCCCAAGGTCGCTTCCTATTTCGATCTGTCTTTGCAGCACTCCAGCACCCGATTGCTCCGGGGGATGAAACGTCCCGGTGGCCGGGACAAGTATCTCGAGCTGACCGGGATAATACGGGCCGCAGCCCCCGAGGCCGCCCTGCGGTCCAGTTTCATCGTGGGTTTCCCCGGCGAGACCGAGGAGGACTTTGAGGAACTGGTTTCCTTTGTAGACGAGGTACGACTCGATTGGGGTGGTTTCTTCCCGTACTCGGCAGAGGAGGGCACCCCGGCTGCGGAGTTGGAGGATATGGTTCCCCGCGATGTCGTCAACGAGCGGCTTCGGCATCTCACCGCTCTGCAGGAACAGATCACCGAGGGCAACAATCTCGACACGGTCGGTATGATCCGCGACGTACTGGTCGATCGGGTTGAAGACGGCATCGCGGTTGGTCGCAGCTATCGAGAGGCACCCGACATCGACGGGCTCATCCGTCTCGACCGGGGTGTTCCCAGGGAATGGGTTCGTACCGAGATCGTGGATGTCTACGGTCCCGATCTCGAGGGTCGGGTTGTCGGCGGGGTAGCACCCTCTTGATCGTTGAGATCATCGCCGTTGGCACCGAGTTGCTCCTCGGACAGATTGGGAATACCAACGCCACCCACATCGCCAGCCGTCTCACAGAATCGGGGTTGGACTGCACCCACCGCCAGGTCGTGGGCGACAATCTGAATCGTCTCTCGGACGTCATCCGGACCGCCCTGGGACGCAGCGACGCCGTGATTCTCACCGGTGGTCTCGGACCTACCAGGGATGATCTAACCCGCGAGGCTATATCCGATGCCACGGGGCGCCCCCTCCTGAGGTCGGAGGCCTATGTCGCCGCCCTGAGAGAGCGGTATGAGACCATGGGCTCGGAGATGCCCCTCTCCAACTTGCAACAGGCCGATTACCCCGACGGCGCCGAGATGCTCCCCAATCCGCGGGGGTCGGCACCGGGATTGGTCCTCGACCACGATGGCGTCCTCGTCTTTGCGCTTCCAGGTGTCCCTCCCGAGATGGAGCTTCTCCTGGAGGACCACGTGCTGCCACGGCTAGCCGATGTCGCCGGCGGCAACGGGGTTCTCCTGTCGCGTGTCCTCCACACCTGGGGACTGGGGGAGTCCCGGGTGGGGGAGTTGCTCGACGACCGTTTCGAGGAGTCCGTGAATCCCTCGATCGCGTTTCTTGCATCGGCGGGTGAGACCAAGGTGCGTCTCACCGCAAAGGCAGAGGACGAGGAGGCGGCACTCCGACTCATCGAGCCCCTGGAAGGAGAGGTCCGTGACAGGCTGGGGAGCGCGGTGTTTGCCACTGATGGCGAGTCGATAGAGTCCGTGCTCCACCGACTCCTCAGAGAACGGGGTTGGACGCTGGGAACGGCAGAGTCTCTCACCGGCGGATCGGTTGGGGCGCGCATCACATCGGTAGCGGGTGCGTCTGATGTGTTCCGAGGGGCGATCGTCGCCTACCACACCGATGTGAAGGAGCGGCTGCTCTCGGTGGGCGATCTCTCTGACGGGGTAGTGTCAGAGAAGACAGCACTGGCGATGGCAAGAGGTGCCATCGTTGCCCTGGGTGTGGATGTTGCCGTATCCCTAACCGGTGAAGCGGGCCCCACCTCTCAGGAACAGCCTCCGGGCACGGTGGTCATGGCGGTGGTGACTCCTGAAGAGGGACGCTCCCGCACCTTCCGTTTTCTCGGTGACCGAGAGCGTGTCCGCGCATTCGCCACCAGTCGGGCACTCCATTTGTGTCGACTCGCCGTCTCCGGGGTTTGGTGGGATGGCCAGTGAGGGTGTTTGCGGCGGTGTCGCCACCACCTGAGATCGGTATGGCCCTGAGCGAACGTCTCGGTCCTCTCGATATTCCGGGTAAGCAGACGCCGCCCGAGAACCGACACATCACGCTGCGTTTCGTAGGGGACCTCGACGAGGTGGGCCTTGATCGTTGGATGGCCAACCTGGATATGACACCGCTGGGCGGTGGCTTCCGGATGGGCCTGGGCAGCTTGGGAGCGTTTCCCGGTCCAGGCAAGGCCACCGTCGTGTGGGTTGGTATCGACACGGGCAGCGAGCCACTGGAGCGGCTGGCGTCAGTCGTGGAGGATTCGGCCGTCTCCGCCGGTCTCGGCCGAGAGGAACGACCTTTCCGGCCCCACCTCACGCTGTCGCGAGTGAGACCACCCCGCGATGTTCGCAGTCTGACAGAGGTCAGTTTCACGGATCTTGTGTGGAAGGTCGACGAAGTGGTCCTCCTGGAGAGTCATCTGGGTGGGGGTCCGGCACGATACGAACGGCTCGCTGGCTTTTCGCTGGACGGCTAGTGGTGTGTCCTTGAATTGATGCCGCGGTGTCGCCGAGGCATCGGCGTCGATGGCAAGGACGCAGGACGAAGGCGCACCCAATGCGGTGCGTCTAGGACGAGGACGCAGCAAGCGGCGTCTAGGCCCGGCGAGACT
>WHTL01000315.1 GCA_009377735.1 Acidimicrobiia bacterium | reverse complement strand
GGTTGAAGATCATCGAATCGGTGGCGGCGTCGAGACCACCCACCGTCGTCGGCCGCCCCACGGCACGCTCGAATGAGCCGACCAGGGTGGTTACGACGGGATGGTCGGCGGAGTCCGCAACCCCATCGAACGGAACGTTGGACTTCGTGCGGTCCTCGCGCACGGTTTCCCCTTGCTGTACCTGCTCGGTATTTCCCGGGGTCGATATCACACAAAGAGGGCCTGGATCATTGCCTACCACCCAAACGAGCTAGCCAATGAAGCTCATCTGGAGTCGACGGACTCCACGGTCGCCGGAATCAACCGTCTCGGAAACGAAGAGAACCGCCTCGCTCGAGAGGATGCCCTACCGTATCGTTCGACAACGAAGGCACCAAGCCAGTTTCCGAGTCTCTGTCCTGGCTGCTTATCGAGAACGATGTTCAATCTGTCGCATCCGTCACCGCCCTCTTTTGGATGCAGCGCACATTCTTCCCGACCGGGAGGGCGGGGTACCGGAGGTCACCAACGGACTGAGTCTTTGCAAGATCCATCATTCTGCCTTCGACGCCCGCATTCTCGGACTCCGACCCGAGCACGGGCAGAGCGACACCGTAAGCGCTCTCACCACAGAGATCCGCCACGACATCCTGACCGAGATCGACGGTCCTATGCTTCAGCAAGGATTGCAGGAACTGCACGGCACGACCCTGACTTGCCCTGGAACCAAACACAGAGACCGAACCGAGAAGCCGTAGAAACTCGGTACGAGGTCTTCCTTGAGGGCTCGGTGTGAGAAGATCGACACCGCGATCCAACCTCATTGACCGAACGGAAAGTTGCTCTTGTCCGGGCCTTCGAGGCTCGCATCTTCTCGACGTACAACCTGATGAGACCCGACACCGAGACCTTCAGCAAACGAATGTCCGTCTTCGACTAATTCACGCCGATGTGGCTTCCTCAAGTCGTACCCGCACCTCGGGATAAACAGCGACGGGCATACGGTCGAGCGCCGTCCTGATCAGAGACTCGAAGAAATGACCGGGAGCCAGGTCATCGGGCACGAGTTGGTCAATCAGGGAGACGGCCGTTGTGGCCGCAGCCTCAGGGTTTTCATCCACTGCGGGATCATCGATAGGCCCATCGGAGTCATCACCCTCCAGAACCGGCACGAGGGCAGCGGGTTCATCGTCGGGGCCTCGCTCCTCGTCAGCGGCATCCTCAGACCCTTGGGGTCCCTCGGTGACGATCAGACAGCAGCATTCGTAGACGTCGGGTTCACGGACGAGTTTGCGCAACATGTCGACAATGAACTCGAGGCCGTTCTCGGGCACGTCGGCGCCGACCACGAACAAGAAGCCGAGAGCGGCCAGTGGGTGTCGTCCGCGGATGTTCTTGGCGTCGCCATACGCCTCCTCGAATCGGTTCCGCATGTTCTTCTGGTAGCTCGACAGCATAGTCTTGGTCGATATGAGCAGTTCGACTCCCGCTGCCCACGAGGCGATCAACACGTCTGCCTGTTTGGTGTACGCCGACCCAAGCACATGCCCCTCGGCAGGCAGCGCCCTTCTGGCTTTCGAGTGGGTGTAACGAGCCTCCACCTCGGTCCGTAACGCCTGCGTCAACGCTCCACCTTCGACAAAGTTGCGTATGTCACGGGGAAGGATCCGCGGTTGGGTTCGTCTCGGCCATACCTCGTCCTCGTTGAACCCGGCGCGGCGGAGCTCCTCAGCGGCCCAAACGTCTGTGGCGGCAGCAACTATCCCGGACTGCTGCGTAGTGCCCGTCGTCTCGGTCAGTAGCCGAACGAGGAGATCGTAGTCAACACGGTACGACCCGTCGTCCTGCCAGGGATTGGTCCAGGGGTCCGCAGGCAGGAAACGGTCGAAACGATCCAGCTTCTGTTCCGACGCCAATGAGACCCTCCCGTTCGATCGTGCTCATGTATCCGGCCGTGCCTGGTCGTCGATCCTAGCGGGCTCCCTCAGCCGTATCGAGAACCGGCGAACACCCGGGTCCGCCGGATACCGGAGGGTGACTGGTAGGTTCTTCTTGTCACGAGGACAAATTCCTCGTGCGGCGATTGCTATCGAACATATGTTCGGATATGCTGGATAGCGCAATGTTTGAAACGGACGCTACGTTGTTCGATCCCGACACAACCAAAATCCCGGTCGACAACGGTGAGGTGTTTACCCGTCGCTGGATGGTCGAGTTCATCCTTGATCTGGTCGGGTACACCTCCGACCGGGATCTCGGTTCGCTGGTGATCGTGGAACCCTCCTGTGGGGCGGGAGCCTTTCTCGACGTAATCGTGGACAGACTCATCGAGTCGGTGCAGGACAGGGAGTTAGATATCGGTGGCCTGGATCTGGCCATTCGAGCCTACGACCTCCTCGAGGAAAACGTCGCCCTCTCCCGGAAAACGATCATGGCCCGACTCGAAGACACCGGCCTCTCACCAGAAGCTGCCGAACGTCTCGCTGCACATTGGGTGGTGCAGGCCGACTTTCTCATCGACTCCCCCACCGTGGGGAGTGCGGACTTGGTCGTTGGCAATCCCCCCTACGTCCGTCTGGAGAATGTGCCCACCGATCGGATGGTGGCATATCGAACGAAATGTCGAACCATGCGAGGACGAAGCGACCTCTACGTCGGATTCATCGAGACCGGTCTATCGTTGCTTCGTCCTGGTGGTGTCTTGGGTTTTATCTGCGCCGACCGTTGGATGCGCAACCAGTACGGCGCCGACCTGCGGGAGCTGATAACCGGCTCCTACTGCATGGACACCGTGGTCACGATGCACGACGTGAACGCTTTTGAACACACGGTGTCGGCCTACCCGGCCGTCGTTGTGGTGAGGAATGAGCCACAGGGGACGGCAACGGTGATAGACGCCGGCGCCACCTTCGGCGAGTCCTCGGCCCAAGAAGCGATTTCATGGAAACGCACCTCCTCGCAACCGAGTATCGACGGCGATTCGTACCGGGGTTCCCGACTCAGCGGCTGGTTCGAAGGGAGAAATCTCTGGCCGGGTGGGTCACCCCAAACTATGGCCCTTCTCACCGATCTAGAAACGCGGTTTCCTCCCCTGGAAGACCCCGAAACCGGCACACGGGTGGGAATTGGTGTGGCAACCGGTTGTGACGAGGTCTACATCACCGACCAACCCGATATTGTCGAAGCCGACCGCCTCCTGCCACTCCTGCAGGCCCGCGACACGACATCGGGTGTGGTCGAATGGTCGGGTCGCCATCTGATCAACCCCTGGGACGAGGACGGACTGGTGGACCTCGACGGGTACCCACGACTCCGGTCCTACTTTGCGGAGAATGCGGGCAAGCTCGGCCGGAGACACATCGCACGAAAGCGACCCCAAACGTGGTACCGCACCATCGATCGGGTACATCCTGGCCTGACACGGACTCCGAAGCTCGTAATTCCCGACCTCAAAGCCTCAGCCAACCCTGTGTTGGATGACGGACGGTTCTATCCGCATCACAACCTCTACTATGTAGTTTCCGAGGGGTGGGATCTCGAGGTACTCGGCGGCCTGCTCCTATCGAAGGTGGCCAACCTTTTTGTGGGGGCATACTGTGTCAAGATGCGAGGCGGGTGTTACCGCTTCCAAGCCCAATATCTCCGTAAGATAAGGGTCCCCAACTTCCGCGCCATCGATCCGGGAATCGCCAGATCCCTAGCTGAAGCATTCCGCGAGCGTGACGTCGACGGCGCAACCGAACTCGCCTCGAAGGCATACGGCATCGACGATCTAGCCTGGCTCTGATCCTGCGGGCGCGTCGGCGTACCGTGACGGGCCAGCCACGGTGTCGACATGGTTGATCGAGAGAGAGGGGCTGACGGTTCGTCTCTCCGCCCATCAACTACGTAGCGGACCCAGGGCATCACCCGCCGCCGAACCGATCAACGCCCCCCGGCCCCGTTGCGTCGAGACCCTCATGACTACTCCCAGACTCGTCCATCACTCCAATGTGGTGAGGCTAGCCAACAGGACCGACGGATACCGGCTGATAGGCGACAACCTTTCATATCCGTGAAGTACCGAGGGGGCGGGATGGCCGCCTGGCGGGAATCGGAGAATGGCGGTCAAATTGAATATTGGGGCGCCCAATCCAAGAATCAAATCCCGCTCTTGCGACGCCGTCCGGGGTAGAGATAGATGGGGCCACGCCTTGGCGGTGTCGGTGGCGTGCTCGCCCAGAATGCCACCGGTGGTACCATATGTGTCATGACCCGGAAGACAACCATATACCTCCCGGACGAATTGAAGAAGGCAGTCGAACAAGAGGCCGCCCGACGTGGGGAGTCGGAAGCTGAGGTCATCCGGCGAGCGATCGGTGACGCGGTGCGCAGGCCCCGCCCACGTCCCGGTATCTTCAGGGGCGACCCGATCGCAGAGCATGCCGACGAGTTCCTCGACGGATTCGGTGAACGGTGATCATTGCCGACACGAGCGGTCTCCTCGCATTCTTCAACGCCGAGGAGCCAGCCCACACACCTGTCGTCACCGCTGTCGAAGCCAGCGACGAACCCCTGGTCGTATCGCCCTTTG
>WHTL01000202.1 GCA_009377735.1 Acidimicrobiia bacterium | reverse complement strand
TCGGAGCGAGCTCGGGTATGGTGCCGTCCCAGTCGAGGGTGAGAACGGCGTGGCCTTGGGTGGACCTCTCGCTCACGTTTCTGAGCCCCACCTCACCGGTCACCAAGATGACACCATCCGTCGGCGCCTCGAAGTCGAGCTTGGTCGCCACGTCTGCCTGAGCGCCAGTCGTGGGACCCGACCACTCCATGCTCTTGTCCCTCGTCCCGAAGATGGCACCGAGTTGACGAAGGTTGTGTCCTCGCAGTCGCCCGGCGTCGACCGACCTGCTGTCGGCGAGACGATGCATGAACGCCGCCATCTGCTCGCGGCTCACAGATTCGTCTGGACAGAACCGGGTGTTGTCAGGGGGATTGCATCCCAAGGTGACCCCGTTCTCTGCCAGCCAGGCGATGTCGTCGTGGAATACGTTCGAGTCGGGTACGTCGATGAAACGGTGTGAGGCCCACACTGCGGTCGGCACCGAAACCGCCACCGTAGCCAGGGCCACTAGAACGAGAGCCGTCCAGCTTCTTCTCATGTTCTCCCTTTCGTGAGGCCAGCAATTCATCTAAGCGAAGCCCCTTGGGAGATGTCCGGGTATTGTCGAACGCTCGTTCAGCCAGGTGTCAGCATCGAGGATGACGAAGAGGTCGCCACCATGACGAGACCAGAGCTTGAGGCCGAGAGTGTTCGCGCCGAAGTGCTTTGAACGGTCCCGACGGTGTCGGCCTACTGGCACACCAGCTGGCGGCTGCTCGCCAGCCGGCACAGCCGAATCGTGACGAGCCCTAGGTGGCAGGGAAAGGGGTATTTCCTCCGACCTCACAATCGGTGTGGTTGGTCGCCTCCCCGTCGGATTGGAGGCACGACTGCACCCGAACTCAAGTGAATGCAAGAGCACCGGGTTATCCGACAACAAGGGTGTAGAGACTCCGGATGTCGCCCTCGACCTGCGCCTGCTTCCAGAAGGTGAATCCGAGCTTGTGGCAGACGTTCATCGAGGCAAGATTCTCTGGGGCGATAAGGGCCAGGAGCTCGCCCGTATAGGTCTGGTGAGCCTTGGCCAGCAGAGCCTGGCTGGCCTCCGTGGCGTACCCAAGGCCCCTGCACTCCGACACGAGTCGGTATCCCCACTCCAGCCAGGTTTTGCCCTCGAAGTCAATGTAGTCCACGCCGGTGTATCCCACTACAAGCCCAGAGGAGCTCTCGACCACCGGCTGCTTGCCAAACGGGACGGTCTGGCATAAGGCGACCATATGGTCGAACCGGACGTTTGCCTCCTCCTCGGTGAGGCTGCCGGGGTAGAACACCATGAATTCCTCGTCGCAGAAGAGTTCGACAAACCGTTCCCGGTCGGCCTCCCGAGGCATGCGCACCAGGAGGCGCGCAGTCGTTAGCGCATCCAGATGACAGCCGGTCAACGCATCCACCCGACGCCCATCTTGCCGCATCCCGTGCTCACCGGCACCGCCCCTCTCCTCGTGTCATTCAACATCTCGGCTTGCGGAGCCGGGGGTGCCCGACGATCTCAATCGCATGCCGCGACGCGGAACGATATCCGCTCCAACCGGCGCAACCCAAACCGGTGAGGTCCATTGCCTTCCATTTCTTCTCCTTTGTCATCTTTATGCACGGCCACGAGGTGGTGAATCATTGATAGCGGTAGCTAGCGGGGACCAGCGTTAGTGATTGGGCTGATCCCGTTCGTCGATGGCTCCTGGTCAGCGGCGCAGGTGCTCGTTGGCGCCTGCTCGACTGCTTCTCAGCTATTCCGTGTGAGGCGGGGCCTCCACGGCCCAGCTCGGGTCGGCTCCAAATGGGTGGTCCAGGACGCACACCCATGTGCCGTCGGGCAGCCTTCGGTGAACTTCCATGCCGTGGTGATGCACGTCGGTCGACTGACCGTTCTTATCGATCCCCGTGATCAGCCACTGCGAGCGGGTCATCGCGACGTCGCCGGCGACCGTCGTGTGATGCGTGATGACGTCCATATGCGGCTTGAGGCCGATATAGGCTGCCATCGTCGTGCGGATACCGTCGGAACCGCGCACGATGATGGTCCCGCCGTGGACGTCGTCAACCTGAACAATCGACGCGTCGGGATGGTAGAGGGCGGTCGCGGCCTCGACATCTAGCGCATTGAACGCCCGAGCGAGCCAGAGATTCCATAGTTCGGGGGAGGGAGCACCCATGTGTTATCTCCTCATCTCCTTGTCAGGCTCTTCAGAGCGCTGATCTCTCGCACGGTCAGCCGACCATTTGTCATGTCTCGTCCGAATCGCCACATTTGCTCTCCTCCTCGACGCTGCTCACACCTTGTCGGTTACCAACACATTGTGTGGTGCGGTGCCGCTGTTGCACCATCCCAGAATTCTGGGTTCTCTACCGACACGGGGGCGATCCCGAACGCATGGCCTGGTGCAACACCCGTGAGTGGTGATCCATCCCCCTTCGTCGGTCGATACGACCCGTCTACGGCGTCACCGAAAGGCAGCAGCTTGACGCCCCCCTCGAGATCCGGGTGAACGAGACCCCGATTGACGATCCGGACAAAGGTGATCGCGGACTCGAGCACGGGTGCCAGCTGCTACACCCACGAATCCTCCACCTACCCGGCCCTGCGGGTGACAAACCCAGGATTCTGGGATAGACGAAATGACATCACGTCCGCATCCTGGACGACAGAGACCCCGACAAGAGGAGACGATCTGATGCCGTCATCCACCCATGCACGGTCGCCGGAGGAGTTCGTGACCGCCTAAGGAATCTGCCAGCCACCTACCAAGGAGGACAGGCTCGTGCGCATCATCATTATCGGAGGTGCCGGAACGATCGGCAAGGCCGTCAGCGCCGCGCTCTCGGATCGACATGAGCTCGTTGTCGCCGGGCGCCGGTCGGGCTCCGTGCACGTGGACATCCAGTCGCGCGACTCAGTGCGCGACATGTACCGCAAGGTCGGGACCTTCGATGCAGTCGTCTGTACCGGGGGCGAAGCCTATTTCGGGCCGTTCGACACCATGTCCGAGCAAGACCTGGCGCTGGGGATCGAGAGCAAGCTCCTCGGTCAGATCCGCCTCGTCCTGCTCGGGCAGTCGCTGATCTCCGAGGGAGGCTCGTTCACGCTCATATCCGGTTATGTCTTCGACGATCCACTCCCGGAGGCAACCAGCTTCGCCGTCGCAAACGGTGGCGTCGAAGGCTTCGTACGCGCCGCCGCCCTCAGCCTGCGCCGTGACCTCCGCATCAACGCGGTGAGCCCGGGGCTGGCCGAGGACAGCTATAACCAGTTCGCACCGTTCAACCCCGGGCGGATCCCCGTCCCCATGCACACCATCGGCTCGGCTTTCGTGCGCAGCGTGGAGGGGTCGCGGACAGGCGAGATCATCAGGGCATGGTGACCTCAGATCACGCGATCGGCCGCGATTCGAACATGCGGAGAGAGAGAAGACCCGTGTCGAAGTACGTGACGTGGTTCGGGTCGCTGGAGCAGTACGAGAAGGGCGAGATCATCGACGACGACGCCAAGCACTTCGCCTCGGTGGCAAATCGACGGCGAACGTGTCGGACCGCCGATGAGCCGGATCGTGCTGCGGCGCGACGAGTACTTCACACACATCACGGCCCGCCGGGCAGTACGTGATGACAATCGAGGACTTCCTGCGCGCGCTGCAGCGCGACGATGCGTGGGACTGCCGAGTGCTGCGAGACAGAAGCAGAAATCTGTAGGAGGTAGAAAATGTCTGGGCAAGTCGACCCTTCACACATCATGCAGGTCGGTATGGGGTTCTGGGCGTCGAAGGCGCTCCTCTCTGCGGTCGAGCTCGAGCTGTTCACCAAGCTGGGCGGCGATGCGATGACCGCTCCGGAGATGGCTGAGGCGCTCGGATTGCACGAGCGGGCGGTTCCCGACTTCCCCGATGCGCTCGTCGCCCTCCGACTACTCGATCGCGAGGGTATTGGGCACAATGCTGCCTACCGCAATACGGATGCAGGCGCGGCCCTGCTCGACAAGGCGAGTCCCGCCTACATCGGCGGGTTCTTCGAGATGTGCAACGCGCGGTTATATCCATTCTGGGGCGATCTCACCGAGGGTCTGCGGACCGGGGCGCCGCAGAACGAGGTCAAGCACACCGGCAAGCCGATGTTCGATGAGCTCTACAGCGACGAGGGCCGGCTCGAGCAGTTCATGAACGCGATGGCGGGAATCTCCGCGGGGCCGTTCCATGCGCTGGCGGAGAAGTTCGATTTCTCAAAGCACGGGACCGTCTGCGACGTGGGCGGCGCAACCGGCCAGCTCTCGATCCTCCTCGCCAACAGGCACCCCCATCTGAACTGCACCACCTTTGACCTGCCGGTTGTCGAGCCGATCGCCAAGCGAACGATCGAAACAGCCGGATTGACCGATCGGGTGGAGACGGTGGGGGGTGACTTCTTTGGCGGACCCCTGCCCGAGGCCGACGTCATAACGATGGGCATGATCCTCCATGACTGGAACCTCGAACGGAAGAAGCATCTGGTCAAAGCGGCATACGACGCGCTGCCGGAGGGCGGCGCCTACATCGTCATCGAGAACATCATCGACGACGCCCGCCGCGAAAACGCGTTCGGCCTCCTCATGTCGCTCAACGTAATGATCGAGTTCGGCGATGCGTTCGACTTCACGGGCGCCGACTTTGCCTCATGGTGCAAGGAGGTAGGCTTCAGGGAGGTAGAGGTCGTTCCGCTCGCCGGTCCTACGAGCGCCGGTATCGCGTACAAGTAGCGCCGCCTTGCTCGACGCCGTCGGGTCGCGACCGCGTCATCCAACAGCGTCGAATCGAGTGCCCGACGCGCCTCGCCCGTGAG
The DNA here is from genome assembly GCA_009377735.1 of Acidimicrobiia bacterium. Lineage (GTDB taxonomy): Bacteria > Actinomycetota > Acidimicrobiia > Spongiisociales > ZC4RG35 > WHTL01. The sequence goes on along the minus strand of WHTL01000202.1, from coordinate 2,288 downwards.
CACGCCAGCCTCGGCGATCACCGAACGAACCGCGTCGAAGATCCGCTCCAGGTGATCGCAGGCGCGCAGCTTGTTGCGCCACAGCGTCCACACCGTCGGATGGAAACCTTCATCGTCGAGTGCCAGACCGGCGGCGACCTTCCAGCGCAGATCCGTGCGCAACGCCGCGATCGCGTCCCAGTCCGACAGGCCCTCCAACGCTTGGTGGTCGGGAGGTGAGCATCCTCGACCTCAACACCGGTTACAGCTTGGGGATGGGAGCCCTTGGGATAATGGTGGCCGCATTGGCGATCCTGGTGGGTCGCAAGGCACCGTCTCTGATCGGACACGGCGCGGCGTTCAGCCTTGTCTGCTTGCCGCGGCGTTGTCAGTTTTCGTTGTGGCAGCGTTCTACTTCCCCGAAACAGTGATCGTTGACGCGGGTTGAGCGCCCTCTGCTTCGGATATGTGCTAGTGGCTGGACCCTGACCAAGCACCTACCCGGGAACCCCGCAATGAGAGACTGCATCAGTAACCATCAGCAACAACAACAACACCACGCATCTTCAGCGGCGGCCCCTCCTCAAGTGTGTATCACTCTGAGGTTCACGCGATTAGCCCGTATGGGACTCTCGGATGGCGGCATCGGATCATCTTGTTTCTGCTGGAGGGGCCTTATCGGGGACGGGCCGCTCGCTGGTCAGAGGGCGCCTCACTGGATGCCAAAGTTTGGTGTAGTAGCCAGACAGGTACCATAACTTTATGACTGTCGCGGCCCTTGGATCCCGTGTTCGGAACGATCTGGTCCGGCTGGTGCACCGCGACTTCGACTTTCCTCAGGTGACTGCCGCGGTCGGTAGACGTCTCGGGAAAGCTGTACCGTTCGAAGGGATATGCCTGCTCACGGTCGACCCCGCGACGCTGCTGCCGACCGCTGACTTCGTCGAGAACGGGCTTCCACCGGCGGCCACGACCCGGCTGACCGAGATCGAACTCCGCGAACAGGATGTCAACAAGTTCACGACGCTGGCGCACGCCCCGGTCCCCGCTGCGAGTCTGAGCGCGGCGACCGCGGGCGATCTCGATCGGAGCCGCCGCCATCGCGAGCTACGCCGACCCAATGGCTTCGGCGACGAGCTACGCGCGGTTCTCACTAGCCCGGCCGGCACCTGGGGTGCGCTGACGCTCAATCGCGAGTCGACGAGCCGCGACTTCACCCCCACCGAGGTCCGCTTCGTCGCCTCCCTCGCTCCCATCTTGGCCGAGGGCGTCCGCCGCATCATGTTGCGCACCAATACCGTCAAGAGCGACGACGCTCGAGTCGACACCGGGTTCCTGGTGATCGCCGACGATGACAGCATTGAGGTCGCCAACGACGCCGCCGAGCAGTGGATCGCCCAGTTGACAGCCAACGCGGGTGCCTCCGCGTCTCTGCCCGTGGCCATCCGTGCCGTCGTCGCCCAAACCCGAGCCGCCGCGGCGACGGGCGGAGCCGTGGCCACAGTCCGGGTGCAAACACGCACCGGCGTCTGGCTCATGGTGCGCGGATCGTTGATAGGCGCCGACCGGATCGGTGTGCTGCTGGAACCGGCTCGACCCGCCGAGCTGGCCACGGTGATCGGCGACACCTATGGCCTCACCGAACGCGAACGTGTGATCACCGGAGTCCTCGCCCACGGGCTTCCCACGACCGAGATCGCCGATCGGCTACACCTGTCGGCGTACACGGTGCAGGACCATCTCAAGGCGATATTCGAGAAGACCGGTACCGGTTCCCGTGGCGAGCTCGTCGCCCGGATCTTCCTCGACCACCACCTCCCCCACCTCCTCGAGACGACCGAACACGTGGACAGCACCGCCCCGTCCACCGACCACGGTTGAACGGTCGGTCAACCGCCGTGACGGCACTGTTCAGCGTAGCCAACGACCTACCATCGGTCATCTCGGCCTGACCACCCCAGCAGCGAGAGCAGCGGGACCCGAACGACCCACAGTGGAACACCCGGACAGGGAGTCCGGCACCCGAGCGCGCCCACGAGAACCAAACGTCACGCGCCCCCGATCACCCCACCGCCTCCCGGAGCGATCGGTGGATCCGGGCTAACACCGCCACTCAACAGTCCAAGAAGTTGCGCACCATTGTCGATGACACGACGTACTTGGAGACCCGGTTGAGATACTCGGTGACGCCTGTCTTGTCGTCGCTCTGGTGCGGCCAGTAGCCACGCATCTCCTCGAACGTCACCCGACCCAGCAGGACGGCGTCGGCCGCCGCCTGGTGTTCGCGTTGTGCTTCGTTGACGTCGGAG
>WHTL01000418.1 GCA_009377735.1 Acidimicrobiia bacterium | reverse complement strand
GGAACGTCATCACCATCTCGCCTGTGAGGTCTGTGGTCGCACCGTTGACGTCCCCTTGTCAGAGATCGGGGGCCTCTCTGATCTCTTGGAGCGCCACCAGTTCGGCGCCGACTCGGTCCATTTCGCCGTTGTAGGCCGCTGCAAGGCGCACGGAGGATCTAGCGGATAGGAGGAAGACGACGCAGCCGATGAGGTCAGCGGGATTAGAGACCGGGTGTGCGGTAATGGGCGACGATCTGTGACTTCTAGACGCGGGTGGTGGTGGAGATGCTGTGGTGGCGGGTGGGAAAGATGTGCCGCGATGAGTGACACGCCAGCGAAACCGTGGCCAGGTAAGACATCGAGAGGCACGACCACCGGACTAGTCGATCACCCTGATACGACAGATAGACACCGAGTCGCGGTGGTGAGGTCGGACGGCCCCGACCACGCGAGGAGCGAAGACGAGGCGGCCGTTGGGGGTCTGGGGGACGGAATCCCCCAGAAGTAGGAGTCCCCCAGAAGTAATAGGGGTCACCCCTGAGGCATGATCAGGGTTGGCTAACCCCTCGGGCGTAGGGGGTATACGTCCCGGGTGTCAGCGATGACGCTGAGACCGTCACACGGGGGCGATAGGCCCAAACCTCTCGCAGGGGGATGTAGATCGTCGGTCATTCGGGCAAGTTGTTGTGTGTCGGACCACAACCAAAGGAGACCAAGATGACCGACTACGCAACAACCATGAACCGACAGCTGATCGAACGCTCCACGGCGATGCTGGAGCGGATACAGGGTTGGCTCAACCGCCACAGCGTCGACGTGCTGCGGGTATCTCTGGGGCTTGTCTTCCTCGGATTCGGGCTCCTCAAGTTCTTCCCGGGAGTGAGTCCGGCAGAGGATTTGGCCATCCGGACGGTGGACACCCTCACATTCGGAATCGTGAGCGGACAAGCAGCCCTCTTCCTGACAGCGGCCGTCGAATCCTTCATCGGATTTACCCTGGTCTCGGGGAAGATGGTCCGGACAGGGCTCTCGGTGCTCGCAGTAGCCCTGGTTGGCATCCTGTCACCACTGGTGCTGTTCTTCGGGGATCTGTTCCCGTCGGCACCGACCCTGGAGGCACAGTACGTGTTCAAGGACATCGTCCTGGCGGCGGCCGCCATGGTGATCGGAGCCACCACGCTCGGGTCCCGCCTCCGCCCCGACTGACCTCTAACAACCCGACCGCAACGGCCCACCATTACGGTGGGCCGTTGTCGCGTGTTTTGAACGGTTGGGGATGGTTGATCCGTGCTCGGCTGTTAGGCTGTTGCAAACGAGTTGCAGCAAGCTTATGGAGGGAATGTGCACGTCCCCGATGGATTCTTCAATGCCGGTGCCTCGATTGGGGCCGGTGTCGCCGCGGCAGGCGGAATCGGAGCTGCTCTGAAGCAGACGGGAAGACAGCTCGCAGACAAGCGGATCCCACTGGCGGGAATCACCGCAGCCCTCATCTTTGCCCTCCAGATGCTCAATTTTCCGGTACTGCCCGGTGTTTCCGGACACCTGATGGGTGGTGCCCTGGCAGCAATCCTCCTCGGACCCTGGCTGGGGATACTCGTCACGACGGTGGTGGTGGTCGTCCAGGCGGTCATCTTCGCCGACGGGGGGATCTCTGCTCTCGGAATCAATGTGATCAACATGGCGATCATCACCGCGCTGGTCGGATGGTTCGTATTCCGTTTCCTGACCCGCGTGCTTCCCAAGACCACGGGATCGGTTCTCATCTCCACCATGGTCGCCGGGTTCGTCTCCGTGCTCGCTTCCTCATGGGGCTTTGTCCTCGAGTACATGATCGGAGGCACCTTCGAGGTTCCGCTGGGAACGCTCATCGGTGGCATGACAGGTGTGCATGCCCTGATCGGGATCGGTGAGGGACTGATCTCCGCTGCGATCATCGGCGCCGTCGTCGCCATACGGCGGGACCTGGTTTATGGGATCGAGGACTACGAGATGGCCAAAACCCTCACAGCACCATCGAAGGCGTCGGTCGGCGCCCTTGTCGCTGGTGGTTTGGCGGTGGCCCTTGCCCTTGTCCTGTTCGTGGCCCCCATAGCGAACCCCAACCCCGATGGCCTCGAGTCCGTCGCTGCCGACACCGGCTTCGAGGAGACGGCCACCGACCATCCCATCGGAGGTCCTCTGGCCGACTACCAGGTGAGCGGTGTCGAATCGGAACGTTGGGGGACCGTGATCGCCGGTGTGGTCGGTGTCGCCGTTGCCCTGGGGATCGGTTTTGTGATTGCCCGGGTGAGATCGAAACAACCCCAATCCACGTCAGCCTCCTAGGAGCCTAAAGTGAGCGGTGTACACGGTCATGTGCTCCACTACCACGGACATTCACCCGTGCACCGGCTCCCGGCCGCGGTCAAACTCACGGCGGCGTTGGTTTTTGTGCTCGCCGTGGTCTCCACCCCACGTGAGGCGTGGTGGGCGTTCGCCATCCATCTTGGGATCCTCGTCTCGGTCATGGTGGTCGCCGGTCTTCCTGCGGGGTTTGTGCTGCGCCGCTGCTTGGTCATCGCCCCCTTCCTGATCGCAGCACTGCTGCTCCCATTTCTCGGGCCCGAGCCGAACATGGCAGTCGGTC
>WHTL01000203.1 GCA_009377735.1 Acidimicrobiia bacterium | reverse complement strand
GCCCTGTTCATTCTCAAGGACTTCATGGATACGGTGCCCCGTAGCTATGAGGAGTCCGCTCTGGTAGCGGGGGCATCGTCGTTTCAGATTCTTCGTGACATCGTCGTCCCCGTGGTCCGACCCGGTCTGGCGGTCATAGCGGTGTGGGCATTGGTCAACATATGGGGAGATTTCCTCACACCGTTCATTCTCTTACGGTCCCTCGACCTGCAGCCAGCCGCTGTCGTCATCTATAACTTCTACAACGAGGCCGGAGATCCCAACATCCGTCTTGTCGCCGCCTACTCGTTCCTCTACTCGATCCCGGTGGTCCTGATGTATCTGTTCGTCAATGCCCGCTACGGTTTCCGTTTTCACGGAGGGATCAAACAATGAGCGCAAGCGTCGAGCTCTCCTCACTCGTCAAGGTCTTCCCCGGAGGGGTGCGCGCCCTCGATGGCATCGAAATGGCGATTGAACCCGGCGAGTTCTTCGCCCTGTTGGGACCATCGGGCTGCGGGAAGACGACCCTACTGCGAACCATCGCTGGTTTGGAGAAGCCGACATCGGGATCCATCGCACTGAACGGAAATGATGTGACGACGTTGCCGCCAGGAGACCGGAATGTCGCGATGGTCTTCCAGGACTATGCCCTCTACCCCCACATGACTGTGGTCGACAACATCGCCTACCCCCTCAAGGTTCGGAAAGTGTCGGCCCAGGAGCGTCGGGTGGTGGCCGAGGAGGCGGGGAACCATCTCCAATTAGGCGGGCTTATGGAGAGGCGCCCCGGCCAGCTCTCCGGCGGCCAGCAGCAACGAGTGGCTCTGGCCCGCGCCATTGCTTATCACCCCGGTCTTTTCCTTTTCGACGAACCCCTCTCCAATCTCGATGCCCGGCTCCGCCTCGAAGCCCGGACATTCCTGAAGAGACTGCAGAATGAGTTGGGCGTCACCACGATCTATGTAACCCACGACCAATCGGAGGCTCTTGCCCTCGCCGACCGGATCGCAGTCATGGAAGTGGGGCACATCCGCCAATTGGACACTCCGGCCAACGTTTATCAACGACCGGCATCGGTTTTCGTTGCCTCTTTCATCGGCTCCACACCCATGAACATGATCGAGGCGACCGTGTCCCGCGGCCATCTCGCCATCGGCGACGTCGAGTTGCCCATTCCGCCATCGGCGAAGGAGCACGTCTCCGAAGGTGAAGATGTGATATTCGCGTTTCGTCCCGAATACGCCCAAATATCCAACGACTTCGCCTCGTCGGTCGATGCCCTTACTGGCGAGGTCGCGGTGACCGAGTTGTTGGGGATAGATCACCTTGTCACAGTCGAGCACAACGGGCTTTCGGTGCAGGCAACCACCAGGGCCGTGCCGCCAGTCGGAGAAAAGGTGGGTGTGATGCCGGAGAGCGACCACGCACTCGTCTATCGGAAGTCGGATGGTGGCTTGGTGGGGACACCCAGCCTGGCGGACTCCGTCTTGGAGTGACTTAGTGCTCTCCGGACCCCGGGCCGCTATCCACGCCATCTTCTTCGACTCGGGTGGCACCCTCACCAAACCCCTGAGGGCAGGATGGTGGCCCAAGCCGGGCTTCCCCGAGATAGCGATCGAAATGGGTTTGACCGCACCGGGTGAGGACGCCATGAGATCAGCGCTGCGAGAGGGTTCCGGCTGTTGATGGGTGAGCGTGCATGAGCGTGCGTAAGTGTGTTTAAGTGGGTGAGTTGGCCAGATGTGAATCAGCCTGAGTGGGCTAGACAGCACGACATCCATCCTATGACTGCTTACCCGCAAGGACGCACGACGGCCGACATACGTTCCCATGAGCCTGCCGTTATGGAAATGTGTGTCGTGGCGCACCCAGTGTGGTGCTCCTAGGAGGAGGACGCCGCGAGCGGTGATGACTGGTCGTCGAGATGTGGGACATGTGTTTCACACCAGGCTCCTAGTCTCCGGAACAGGAAACCCTAAGGAGTTCGTCATGCACCCGCGTCGGAAAGATCGACTGGCCACCATCCCAACGTACGAGGGAAACGACGAGCCGCGGCGGCACGGATGACCGCTAGTCAGGTCATCTTCTGTGATGTCGGTGGAGTAGTTCTCACCAACGGTTGGGACACCGCCGCCAGAAAGCAGGTAGTTGCGGAGTTCCAACTCGATTTTGAGGAGTTCGAGGAGAGACACCAGTTCGTGGTTCACCGTTTCGAGACGGGTCGGCTCGACCTCGGGGGCTACTTGGCACAGACTGTTGGTAGCAGGGATCCTGACTTTCCTGTCTCCGAGTTCGGCGAGGCGATGCTGTCCGTGTCGCGTCCGCTCGATGGTGGTCTGGAGCTGGCTACCGAACTAGCCACGCTGGATATGCCCGTTGTGACACTCAACAACGAATCGAGGGCATTGCACAACCACCGGGTGGTGCATTTCGGTCTCGACGACCTCTTCGACGCCTTCTTCACGTCGGGTTACCTGGGGGTGAAGAAACCCGATGACGCCATCTACCGGATGGCACTCGACGTCATGGCCGCCGACCCCGGGCGATCTGTCTTCATCGACGACCGCAGGATCAACCTCGAGGCAGCGGCAGCACACGGGATGCGGACCATCCATCACACCTCCCCCGAGGAAACGCGGGCAGCCCTGGCGTCCTTGGGCCTAGCCATCTAGTGGCCCGTCGCCGAATTACCTGCGCAGTCTCGCCGGGCCTAGACGCCGCTTGCTGCGTCCTCGTCCTAACCGCACCGCTGTGGGTGCGCCGTCGTCCTGCGTCCTTGCCATCGACGCCAATGCCTCGGCGACCCCGCTGCATCAATTCAGCGACAGACCACTAGCTAGCGCGTTATTGAGAGGGCTTCCTCGGCTGCGTCGAGGGTTTGGTCGGAGCTCAGGACCGGGGCGAACAGATCGCCGTGTCTCCTGATTCGGTCCCAGATATTGAGCATAGTGATGTCACCGTTGGCCACCGACCCGACCTCGTCCCACCGGAGGGGCGCCGAGACTGGTGCCCCGGGGCGGGGGCGCACCGAGTACACCGAGGCGATGGTCTGACCAGAGGCGTTCCGGTTGGCGTCGATGAAAACCTTCCCGGTGCGCTTCTTCTTGTCCCACGCCATGGTGAGATCGTCGGGATTGGCCCCAACCATCACCCTGCCGAGGGCATCGACGAAATGCCGCACCCTGGCGTGGTCGTGGCCCGGACCGAGTGGCACATACACATGCATCCCCCGCGACCCCGACAACTTAGGCACACCCGAAAGACCGAGGCGTTTTAGGGCCTCGCCAAGAAGGCGAACACCCGATACCACCTGTTCCCAAGTCGAGCCCTCCGCAGGGTCGAAGTCGAAAACGGCATGGGTCGGATACTCCAGCGATCCCATCTGAGAGTGGAACGGGTGGATCTCGATACAACCCATCCCCGCAAACCACATCAGGGCCTCACGGGAGTGGGCTAGAACGAACTCGATCTCCCCACCCTGGGAATCGGATGGAACCGGGGTGGTCTCCATCCAATCGGGTTGATGACCCGGCGCTCGCTTCTCATAGAAGGTGGAGCCCTCGATCCCATCCGGATACCGGGACATCGACAGGGGTCTTCCCACCAGATGGGGAAGCAGAAGGTCCGAGATCGACGAGTAGTACTGGATGAGATCGCCCTTGTTGTATCCGTCGTCGGGAAAAAAGACCTTGTCGATGTTGGAGAGGGTGAGTGGTTTCGAGATTCCGAGCGGTCGGAAGCGATCCCCCTCCTCGACCACCCGAACCTGGGCGGGGAGCTCGGTCGCTCTGGTGGCGAGCAGACGCCCCTCCTCTACCACCTCAGTCTGGGCGAGCCTCTCGGTTGCCTCGGCCCTGATGGCATCGTGGCTTGACTGCTCCCTCGCCTCGGAGATCAGAACAAGGGAGACGCCACGCCGCGCCGCCGCTTCGACAACCGGCCCCACCCGCAACGTCCCCTCGCCGTAGGGCAGATGCCGGATCTCGCCCCGTTCGCCAACCAGGTTGTCGGTGAAGTGGCAGTGCAGAGGGTTGAGCATCCATGCCGGGACGGCCGTCTCGAGAAACTCAAAGATCTGATCGAAGGCTGCAGGATCTGCCAGAGCGCCTCGGGTTATGGCGTGGAGGTGGGCCCAGTCCACCACCGGTGAGACGAAACGATACTCCGATGTCACCAGCGCCAGGTCGCCGAGCGTGCCCCAGGCGCCGTCCCTCCCCGCCGTCTCCAGCCCCAACCTCACCCCCAGGTCGGAGACCTTGGGGGCGATCCTGTCGATCCGCTCCCTGATCCTGTCCATCAGGACGTCGGCCGGCTCCTCGTGGGTGGCGCCGCCGTGCACGACGATGGTGTGCCCGTCCATGGCGGCAGCCAGCTTCATGGTGTGCTCGATCGCTGAGGCGCATTGAGCACCCCGTTCGGGGTCCTCGTGTGTCAGGGTGGCGAAGTACGGGGCATGGATCGAGAGCCGGATCCCCCGTTCGGCCGCGAGCTTCCCGAAGGAGGCGCATCGCCTCTCCTTCCAGGGGAAACCCTTGACGAACGGAAGCTCGTGGGCGGTGTGTCCCCAGTCGGCGAGCTGATCGAGATACTCCTCGTCTGCCATCCCCTCCGGAGGCATCGCCGAGATCCCGAAATCGACAACGGTCGCCATCCCCCAAGCCTACGAGATTGCGAGACCCTGCTTGCAACCCAACCGGTTACCCCGGGGTTTCCGGCCCCGAACTTCGGGCTGGGGACGTCGCCCAGCGGACGCACGAACCCTGGGTTCGGAGAACCGGTTTGTGATCACTCAACTCGTAGCGGTGTCGCCCTGGTTGATCATCGTCAGACTCGCCTTCTCGAAGTAATCGACCATGGCGGTGCGGGCAGCCTCGGGGATTTCGGATTCCTCCACCGACTCTTTCATGAGTCGAAACCAACGGTCCCTGGCCTCTTTGTCGATGGGGAAGGGCATGTGGCGCGCCCGGAGCCGGGGGTGGCCGCGCTGCTCGGAGTAGGTGGCTGGTCCACCCCAGTACTGGGCGAGGAACAGGGCGTTCTTGCGTTGTGAGACCGCGAGGTCTTTGGGATGCATGGGGCGGAGGACCTCGTCCTCCTCGATCCGCAGGTAGAAGCGGCGGGTGAGATCCTCGAAGAACTCCATTCCACCGACCATCTCATAGACGGTCCGTGGTTGGTTGGGTTCCCGTACGGTCACATTCATCCGCATGGTCTCAGGATACGGGTCAACCTTCGGGAGGCGAAAGCCAGAGATCGGTCCCGACTCTATGGGGGTGGTCGTCTCGCGGGTCGGTGGCTGTGCCGTCGCCAGAACCACCAGCCCAGAAAGCGGAGGAGATCACCGACGACGAAGGCTCCCACCGACGTCCAGAAGCTGATGAGCAGGAGCGAGTAGCCCCATGAGGGGAGTTTCAGCAATGGTGTCCATAGGTGTGCGACGAGAAGCACCCCCAGAGCCACCGAGAGATAAAGGGGCCACCATGAGTAGGTTGGCGCCCTGCGCCGGCGTGGCATGGACTCGCTCCGTCCTTACTCGCACCGTACACGGTACTCGTGGGACCCCTCCGTCGACACCTACCCCGACCCCGACCAGATGACGATGAGAATCTCGATCGCGACGAGGGTATCGAGCACGAAGCAGAACTCGGCCAGGGATCGGCTGACGACAATCTCACGTCGGTGGTGGTATACGTCCCACCCTGCGTGGGCGAACAGCCCTCCAGCGATAAGATAGCCATCGAGATTCGGGTTGACGTTCAAGGCGACGAGGGTGGCGGCTCCAATTGCGACCATGGCAAGTGTCTGTGCGGTAAAACCCCTATTGATCGCCCCTCGAACAACGCCGATCACTATGAACCCCGCTGCCGCCACCAGCATTGGCAGGCTGGGATCGACGTCCACAACGGCGAACTTTGAGATCGTTATCAAGACGAAGGCGCCGATGAACATGGGCCAGGCATACGACCGTTTACCCAGTGCGGCAGCACCGAGGTACACCAAGCCCGACGCCGTGAGTACGAAGGCGACCTCGGCGCCCCTGGTGAGATGCATCACCGAGAGCAGCGCGATGGCTACCCCGAGGACCGTAGGCCAGCGACCCAAGACCCAGCGCATCTTGCTGTTCGGCGTTGTCCCTCCGGTGGTTGTGTCAATAACAGTCATTGTTCTCCCTTTCGTGTAATACCTATACCCTGTAGGGGTATATCTACATTATCCTGGGTGGCGGGAGTTGTCAACGCATTTCTCACGAACCGGCCCAACTTTCGCTTTCGCCCCGGCGCACGTAGCGTGAAGTATCTCTTCAAAGGCAGGGTCTTTGTCAGGACATCTCGATGCCGTGTGCGTGGTGGCACAACTTCACGATGACGCTGGATCGGTGGGCACCACCGCCATCGACAAGCGTCCCATTACCGGCGCCGTCCGGGTCCACGACCTTGGGGTGTGGGGTGACATCCAAGCCGACCGCGCCAACCACGGCGGCACCTATCAGGCGGTCTACGCCTACGCCACCGAGGACGCCGAATGGTGGGCGGACGAGCTGGGACGGGATCTGCCACCGGGGTCCTTTGGGGAGAATCTTCGTATCTCGGGAATGGACGTGTCCGGGGCGCTGGTCGGCGAGAGATGGCGCATCGGTGATGTGGTTCTCGAGGCCACGTCGCCCCGCATCCCCTGCAAGACGTTCGCCCGCTGGCTGGAACAGGAAGGGTGGCTGCGTCGCTTCAATGACGCCCGCCGTCATGGCGCCTATCTCCGAGTGGTAAACAAGGGAACCATCGAGGCTGGCCAGGAGGTGGAGATCATCCACCGACCCTCCCACGGGACCTCGATCCGGCTCCCCCTCGAGCGCGATCCCGAGGCGGCGTTACGACTCCTCGAGGATTTGTCCGTGTCCGACGCCGACCCCGGTCCCGACATGGTCGCCACGGCCCAGAGGCTCGCCGACCGCGCCTGACCGCACCCACCGTTCCGCGCGTAGAAACTCGCCTCAACGCGTCAAAAATCCGCACAGTTCATATGGCGTGGCGCCACCGTGGTGGATGAAATAGGGTTGTGGGTGTGGTGTCGTTCCCGGGCGCGGTCACCGAACGTTCTTTGATGCCTTTGAGCTCGATCACAGTCTGGTGACTG
>WHTL01000338.1 GCA_009377735.1 Acidimicrobiia bacterium | reverse complement strand
GACTCCCACAGGTCGAATGGACTCTGCAGCTGGTTGCGATCGTCTTCTATGAGGGGGCACTTGCCACAGGTTTCGCCATGTGGGCCCAGATGACCGTGCTGCAGTCGCTGCCCGCGGTGCCGACGAACCTGACATTGATGACGGTCCCGGTGGTAGGTCTCATCTCCTCGGTGGTCGTGGTGGACGAGACGGTCACCCTGGCTGCCATCTTCGGGGCTGTCCTCATCGGAATCGGTGTGCTGACCGGTGTCAACTTCCGTAGCAGACCAGCCGCCGTCCCCTCACGCGTCGATTAGTTGGCTCTTTTTTGTGGGGGGCCGATCTTTGCTTCGGCTCCGCCTCGCAAAGTGAAGCCCCCCACACCCCCCGAGCTTTCTTCTCCACCATGGTGATGCAGTCTATAAAGTACATTATCGTGTGAGAGCAACCCCGAGCTCTCGATCCAGGAGTGCCAATGAGCGACATACCGACATGTCTTCCCCCCGAGCGGGCCACCCGGCGCTCCAGGCTCGACCTTCCCCCTGGTGCGGTGGATTGCCACACCCACATCTTTGATTCGCGCTACCCACTTTCGCCTAACCGTGGATACACCCCACCAGACTCGACACTCGTCGACATGCTCAAGATGCACTCCCAGATCGGGATCGAACGGGTGGTGTTCACCCAACCCTCGATCTACGGCATCGACAACTCGGCCATCCTCGATGGTATGGCCGAGCTCTCCGATAATGCCAGAGCGATCGTCGCTCTCGACATGAATTCGACCGACGAAGAGCTCGCAAGACTCGACGGACTAGGGGTGAGAGGAGTACGACTCAACCTCGACAACAAGGGTGGCATGCCGGTGCCCTTGGAACGGGTACCCGAGCTCGCCGACCGGATCGGCGAACTGGGGTGGCATCTCGAGTTCCTCTTCGGTGGCGATGACATCCACGAGTTGATGTCCCTGTTCAGGTCCTTGTCGGTCCCCATCTCCATCGGCCATTTCGGATATATGGATGCCACAGGCGGTGTCGATCAGGCGCCCTTCCAAGCATTGTTGGAGTTGGTTTCAGAGGGCAACACATGGGTCAAGCTCTCTGCTCCGAATCGCCTCGGTGTCGGTGACCTTCCGCCATGGGATGAGGTCATACCGCTGGCGCACGCCCTGATCGAGACTCGGCCAGATCGGATGCTGTGGGCGAGTGACTGGCCCCATCCCAACAAGTTCGAGGTTCAGCCCAACGACGCCGACCTGATCGAGCAATTGGAGCTGTGGGCGCCTGACCCGGAAATGCGTCGCAAGATCCTGGTCGACAACCCGAACGTCCTCTATCGGTTCTGAGATGAGCACTCCGATCGCAGTCATTGGTCTTGGCATCATGGGATCCCGTCTTGCGGGCCGTCTTCTCGATGCCGGTTTCGCCCTACGGGGTTATGACCCCGATCCGGAACGCGCCGACGACTTCCGTCGGGCTGGTGGGACGATGACGTCGTCGCCAGCTCAGGCGGTGGAGGGTGGCGAGATTGCGCTGCTCTCCCTGCTCACCTCGGGTGTGTCCCGAGAGGTCTGTCTTGGCAACGACGGAATAGCCAGCTCTCTCCAGAGGCCCCTTTTGGTGCTCGATGCAACGACGGGACCAACCGAGGACGCCCGTTCCATTGGTGGCGAGCTTGCAGCCGTTGGGATCGACTATGCCGATATGACCGTGAGTGGGAATGCCGCCGTGGCCCAGCGGGGGGAGCTGGTGGTGATGCTTGGCGGCTCCGATGCCGCCTACGAGAAAGCCAGGCCGATCATGGAGGCCATCGGGCGCTCTCATCACCACATTGGACCGGTGGGCTCGGGTGCGACGATGAAGCTGATCGTCAATCATGCGTTGGCCGTTCACCGGGGTGTGCTCGGAGAGGCGCTGGTGGTCGCCGAACAGGCTGGGCTGGATCCGGCATCGGCGCTCACAGTCCTGGAGGACTCGGCCGCATACTCCCGGGCGATGGACCTGTGGGGGCAGCGGATGGTCGATGCAGTCCACGACCAACCCAACGCCAGACTCAGACAGAGTCATAAGGACGCCCGGCTGATCCTGGAGCACGCCGCGGCGCTTGGTGCTCCGGCGGACCTCATGGCTGTTGCCCAGCAGCAGTTGCAGGAGGGAGAGGAGGGGGGACTGGGCGACCTAGACAATTCATCGGTGATCGAGGTGGTCCGGAGAAGGGCAGGGATCGGACGTATTCCCAACGTTGAGAGAGGAATCGAGGGTGATGACCCAAGCTGAATCGACAGACCCGACCAGCCCCGAGGGGTGGGCGAACCGCTGGGCCCCCACCACGGCGACCAAGCCTCCGGTGAGGACTATCGATGTCCACACCCACCTGCTCGTACCGGAATCGGCCGAGATGACGCGGCCCTACTACGACCCCAAGATGGATCCCCGGACCTTCTTCTCTTCAGAGCGGTCCAAGGGGTTGAACCAACGTTTCTACGCTGAGGTGGCGGCCAAGTTCACAGACCCGGAAGCCCGGATCCTCGATATGGATGCATTGGGGATCGACATCCAGGTGATCGGGCTCTCCCCATTCCACTACTTCTACTGGGCGGACGAACATCTCTCTCCGCGGGTGGCTTCCCTGCAAAATGAGACGATCGCCGATACGGTCGCCACCGACCCGACTCGCTTCGTCGGTCTCGGCACGTTGCCGATGGCGCACCCCGAGGCCGCCTGCGCCGAAGCCGAGCGCGTCAGCAAGGTCTACGGGTTCCCAGGTGTCGAGATCGGCGCCGACGTGAACGGTCTCGACCTTGATGACGAGATGTTCGAACCACTCTGGGAGACCCTCGCGGGCCTGGGTCTGGCGATCGTCCTCCATCCCGCCGGGTTCACCCATGGGCAGCGGATGAGCGACTACTACCTGGTCAATGTGATAGGGATGCCGCTCTCGTCGACGCTCACCGTTACCAGGATGATCCTAGGTGGAGTCTTCGAACGACACCCAGATCTGAAGATGCTGGTCGTTCATGGCGGCGGGTATCTCCCCTTCTATGCCGCCCGTACCGACCACGCCTTCAAACACCGACCGGAGCTGAGGGATCACATAGACCGACCGCCATCGGAGTATCTCAACCGGCTCTACTACGACATCACCGTCTTCGATCCCGCCCTGTTGTGGCAGCTGATCGATACCTATGGTGCCGATCATGTCCTTCTCGGTACGGATTATCCATTCGACATGGGGCTCCCCGATCCGCTCGGGTTTGTCGAAGATGCGTCCCTCTCCGACACCGACCGAGATCTGGTGGTCGGTGGCAGCGCCGCACGACTGTTCGGGATAGACGACCGACAGGCCGGCAAATGACACGTATCCCACTGATCACAGAACGCACCGACGATCTCAGCAAGGAGCAGACCGAGGTGTTCGACCGTGTGGTCGAGAGCCGCGGCAGGATGATTCGTCCGTTCGGAGTGTTGCTCCATGCTCCCGAGATTGCTCGCCACGTCGCCGAACTCGGGGCTCAGATCCGCTACGGCTCATCGCTCTCCGATCATGACAGGGAGCTCGTGATCATCGCCACCGGGTCCTCCCATGGCTGTGACTATGTCTGGGACAGCCACCTCCCGCTGGCAAAGGCCGCTGGTGTGGCCGATACCACGATCGACTACCTTCAGGGTCGCGATGCGCCCGCCCTTCCCAACACCGACCTGCCCAAGACCGATTCTCTGCTGATCGAATTCGTACGGGGTTTGTGTGGGGGGAGCTCTGTATCGGAACAGGTTTTCGAGGCTGCCCGCGATGAGCTTGGTGACAGTGGAGTTGTCGAGCTCAGCGCAACCATTGGGTACTACACCCTGATGGGCTATGTGATGACATCGGCCGGGGCATGTTGAGGATGGTTGACTCCATTCCATGGCCGCCCTGACCTCGATGTCTCGATCTCGGCAGACATCGTATATCGTGTAGGATCAAGCCTGTCGAGCTAGGAGGACGGTTGATAAATCCGTGTACGCCCCTAAGTGGATGCAGATGACTGCCCCGGTTCGTAGCGGAGGCAATTCCGGCGGGAAATCGCCGGTCATCGATATCCACTGCCATCGTGAATGTGGTGCTGCTGGTGAGATGATGTCGGTCGAATCCGAGCGATTGGGTCGGATTCCTCTTTCCTTCGGCAGTGAGTTGACCAAGGAGGTAAATCGGCGCCAGCTCAGCACGATCAG
>WHTL01000106.1 GCA_009377735.1 Acidimicrobiia bacterium | reverse complement strand
GAATCCATATCATGCACAAACACATCCGGGGAACCGTTACCGTCCCCCCCAACCAGATTCGACGCGAAAGACTCAAAGGCGACAAAACCACCATCGGCCGAAACCGACGGGGCAACCGAATCCGAATTGCCCTCGGTCCCGTCGCTACTGACACTCACCCGAACGGTCTCACCCGAATCCACATCATGCACAAACACATCCGAGGAACCGTTGCCGTCCCCCGCAACCAGATTCGACGCATCGGAATCGAAGGCGACAAAACCACCATCAGCGGACACCGACGGGCGGATCGAATGCGAATTGCCCTCGGTCCCGTCACTGTCGACACTCACCCGAGAAGTCACACCCGAATCCATATCATGCACAAACACGTCCGAGGAACCGTTGCTGTCCCCCTCAACCAGATTCGACGAGTCAGACGCGAAGGCGACAAAACCACCATCAGCAGAAACCGACGGGCGGATCGAATCCGAATTGCCCTCGGTCCCGTCACTGTTCACGCTCACCCGAGTGGTATCACCCACATCCGCAGACACCACCAGACCCAACCAAACCACAGCCGCTGCCAACAGCCCAGTCGTCGTATAGAGCAAACCGCGCTCACGTACCAACCTCATCACGTACCTCTCTTAAACGTTCCTACCCGTCCCAACCTATCAGAACCACCGGTTTCAGGGGAGAAGCGCTCGTCTGATGAACGCCGCCGCCTGACCCGAATAAGGATCGCATCGGGACAGAACATCGTGTTAGTCGGCGGATCACACCCAATTCCAGCATTACTCTGTCCACGATCTGTCCGAGTTTTGACCTTGATCGGCAACGGACCGGCGGGTCGACGGCTTGGTGCACCGTGAGGTCGAAGTAGCCGGCGATCCTGGCGAGGTCGGGGTTGTCCTTGGTGATGGGGTGTCTCTCCATCTCCTCGAAGTCTGTGGTGGCGAACACGGCCCCAACCATCGTCGAGCCCTCGACCGTTTCCCACGTCTCCACAACCCCGGTTACCAAGAGCTCCACGACCGCGCTACTTCCCAGCGGTGTAGATCGCGCCGAGCCGATCACCGAGCATGTGCGCATCAACGAATATGGCATTGACTCGTCGCGCCTGGACCCTGATCTGGATAGGTCTCCTGGTCCTTGTTGTGGGTGGCATATGGAATTCCTGTGTTCGGGTTACCTTTCCGTACGGACGTTGCGATTCTCTACGCCGAATTGGTGGAACCAGGTGTCATGGAGATCGGGTTGGAGTGTGGGGAGGACCCTGTTTCGTCAGTAGACGAATCTGAACGGCAGGTGATAATTGATGTGCGGATGAAGGTTCGGCGAGGCGACTGCGGTACCGCTGTAATGGTCGAGCTGGACGACCCCCTGGGCGACCGGACCGTGATCGACAGCTACGACGGAGCTGTTGTCGACGTCGCCCGAGGCTGACGCTTCGAGCCAAATACGGGTTCCTGAACTTTGCCAGACCGAATTTCAGTGCCCGAATTCCTGGCGAGTTTCTGGCAAATGGCCGGACATGTCACCGCGTTTGCCCTGGTCAAAGGGTGTTTCCGGGTAGGAGCGTTGGAGCTTGGGAAGCTCATATTCTACCATTGAACTACACCCGCTAGATCGCATCCGCCCTGGTCAGACACCCTTTCACCTGTCTCAACGTGTCTCACGCCGTCTCAATCATTCCTGGCGAATTGAGACTCATTATCAACGAGGGAACCACACTCCGCAAGTTTCTTCAGACTCACCCTCACGGGTCTCGTCGAAGCTGGTGTAGACCGTCGTTTTGGTGGGCGGGTCGGGTGACAGAGTGAAGCCAGCCAGGTCGGTGTGACTCGAAAGGGAACGGTTGGCTTTCTCAAGGAGCTACTTCAGATCCTGTGCCACGACCTTCCGATCGTCCTCGAACGCGTGTTGGCTAGTTGCGAAATTGGATTCCAGCTGACGCCGATCGTTAAGCCGAGGAGCTGCCGTCAGAAGAGCAGTTTAAGCTCCGCGAGCCCGACCAGCATCAGTCCAACAGTCGCGAACGCCGTGACCCATGCAGACCGGTTCCGATCGGTCAACATTCTGCGCTTCTCATCAACGATTAGAACTGCGTGGACACTGATATGACGGTGACGATGCGGACGACCTTGTCTACTCTGTTGCATTTCGATCCTCAGGATTTGGCTCCCACTTGGGGCCCTCATCTATCCCCCCCCCAAAAAGAGTTCACAAACGGCCCGAGTAGCCTTTAACCGCCTGGTATGGTCGTTCCTGAGTGCGGAACGAAGATTATGTGAGACTGCTGGTGCATCGACAGGCTCTCCTGCCGATCACCTACCGTGGTGGTCCAGTGAGCTAGGTGTACGGGTCGAATTGGTCGAGCGGGGCTCCTGCCCACACCGTCCAGTGTGGAGGATCCTGTGGACTGAACCTCCCGGGTTGAGGACTACCACCTAGGCACCTACAACCCTTCCGAGGCTCAGGGGGTGGCTAGCGTCCAGTTGCCGTCCGCTTCGATGTCGAGAATCTCGATACCAAGGTCGATCACATCAGTCCCTGAGTAGGAGCCGTCCTCGAGCACGATGAGGTCGTTGTACTCGCCCGTCCCGAAGTATCCCGTGATGGCAAATATGCTGTCTCCGTTGTGAGTAGAGGTCATGGTGGGGGACGAGCCAGCGTAGATCACAATCTCGTCTCCGCTGCCTCTTAGTGAAGTGCCGAACTGGCGGGCGGCTGACATCGGTCTGGCAGTGATCGACCAATTGCCGTCGTCGGCGTCGATCTCCAGGTGACGCACCACCTCGGGTTCGCCAAACCATCCACCGTGAACCATGCGACGACCCTGATAGGAGTCAAGTGCGAAAGCCAGGTTCTCTATATACCCATGGTCACGGTCAAGACTGTCCACGTTGAAGAAATCAGTCCCGGTGTATGTGATGTCGACGAGCGCTGCGACGTCGCCCGGTATACGGAAACCGACGACGTCATTCCCAGACCCGGAGATAGTGAACGGGGCGAACTCACCATCATCCCGTTCAAGCCCGCGATGCAGGAATGCGGCCATCTGACCACGGGTCACCACGTCATCGGGACAGAACTCTGAGTTATCCGGGGGATTGCAGCCCACGGTGATCCCAGCCGCCGCAATCCGGTTGACGTCGTCGTGGAACACTCCGTCGGTATCGAAGAAGCCCTGATCGGAGGCCGAGGGAAGCTCAAGACCCCTCCCCAGAAAAGCGGCCATCTGACCGCGGGTCACCGCCTCATCAGGACAAAACATTGTGTTCTCAGGGGGATTACAACCGCGAGTGATCCCAGCGGCGGCGAGACGGGAAATGTCGCGCTCGAAAAGATGCCCTTGCGTGTCATCGAATGAAGGACCCTCAGCGGTGAGGTGCAGGGCCCTCACCAGGAATGCGGCCATCTGACCACGGGTGACTGGATCGTCAGGACAGAACAGGCTGTTCTCAGGGGGATTACAACCATGTGTGATACCGGACTCTGCCAACCACTCGACATCACGAGCGAAGTTGTGCGGATCAGGCACATCATCGAATGGACCAGATTGGCTTGCACCAAGGACCAGAGTTGGCAACAACAGCCCAGCCGCAAGAACCGTTGCGGTCAGGAATACCGGAAGCCGTCTCACATCACTCTCCTCTTCGTCTCCAAGAGCGACCATAGTCCCGCGAGCCCACAGGAGTACCCTGGCACGTCGATGAACCCGACTCCTCGTCGAGATCCACGGTGTGGTTGCACTTGCAAGGGTTGCATTCTTGACGTGTCGGTGGGCTCAATTCAGTGAGCATCAGCGTCTCTCCCACTAAAAGATGCCCTTGTTGACACCCTTGGGCAGGAGCTCGATCTGCGAGTGACACCGATGGCGAAGATCCTTACGACCGGGCTAACCGAGTTGAAGATGAGTGAGAGTCGAGTGGCATTTGACTGATGTCGGGGAACCCGGACTTGTTAGGCTTTGTAGCCACACCGAATGAGCCCGACTCGACCGTACACGGGGCACCCAGTTAAAGGGCTCTAGCGAGCTAGGGTTCGATCGGTCGGATGCGACCGCGGTATCGGTTCAGTAGGCGATCGTTGTGCCGATCGGCCCCGGGCAGGCTCGCCGATTGTTCGATGGGGATGGTGTCACCGGCGGCTACGAGAAGACCGACTGTTTCTACCATCAGCGCCTGGGCAAGGATGACGGACACCAACGAAGAAACACCCCCCTGTTAGTATGTTATCTCTCACTGGTATCGAAGCGTCGCCGTAGGGCACCCCAGGTGTGACAGTCTGTCCGAAGTCGTAGCGGCTATCCCCAGGTGGCTACGAGATCAATGTTTTCGCCGACGCTGTCGAACGTCTCGGAATCGGAAGGCGCATCGACGCGGAGTCTCACCTCACCTACTGCCGCGGCATCCTCAGCTGTTATGGGAAGCTCGAACCAGATGTCAGCTGTAACCGTGGCACCGTCCGCTACCTCGCCAATCGTGTCTCCGAGAATTCCAAGCGTCTCGTACTGTTGACCGTCGAACACGATGCTTCCTTGAGCCGGGAACACCACTATGGATCGGTTGCCCGTGTTGGTGAAGGCCATGTCCTCGAAGATCAGAATCGACTGGGTTGCCTCTTCGAGCATTGCAGCGTCGAATTCATCGAGCGCGGAAACGGGCAGGATACTCACTGCCTCAAGACTGATCGTAAAGCGGCCCGGTTTCGAACTCGGTCGCTTCCACTAGAGGGTAGGTATTGGTGGCCGCTGGGGTTGTACTGGCCGCTGCCGTGGTCGCCGCTGGGGTTGTGGTCGCCGCCGTCGTCGTAGCAGTGGTGGCCTCAGGTTCCGTCGGTGCAGTTTCCTCGCTCGTGGTTGCCTCGGCCGCGGCACCGGTCTCGGTAACTGTATCGGTGGTCTCTGGCTCGGTCGGATCATCGCTGGTCGCGATGGCCGCTAGAACGATGACACCGAGCACGAGTAGAGCTCCGATCAATATCTTCCTGAGCATGTTCCCTCCTCCTGGGGCCTCCAGTGGCCCTTTCGAGTATATGGGCAGCACTCACAGAGATTCTCTTTTTTGGTCTGCCAGCTGGCTGGGACGATCCCGCCACCTGCCCACAGACGGCTTCATTATTGGTGCGGGCGTTTGGGTTGCGGGCAGATCATGCCATTGCCTTCACCTTCGACGGTTAGTCGGTCCATGAGAACGACATCAATGTGCTCGCCAGGGCATAGTCCATGGATGCGCTCCTGGAAGGTTCTGTCCTTAACGAACGGTCGCTCGAGAAGAGCTGGCGGCAATGCTCGCCCGAATCCTACGAATCGACGATCCGCGTGATCTCCCGCCCCGGAGCAACCGGAAGAAAGCGACGGGAGTTGGGGTGGCCTTGCCCTGCATGGAGCCGTAAATGGCGTAGCAGGTCGACATAATCTCGACGGGTCATCCTATCGAATATATGTTGTCTGACAATTCCGTAGAACCCGTCCGGTCTGGGGAGCGTGGCTACCCTGATCGAGATGGTGAAGAATCGTTCGATCCCGTCGGCAATGGTGGTCCCAGTCCTCGTCTATCCCGACGTCCGAGCCGCGGTTGCCTGGCTCACAGAGGCGTTCGGCTTCGTGGAGCGGGTTCGGATCGGGGAGGATCATCGCTCCCAAATGCGGGTAGGCGACAATGGCGCCGTCATCATTGCGGATGTCCGTCACGACAAGGAGGCCCCACAGATGGGTGTCGTCACCCATGAGATCCTGGTCCGGGTCGACGACGTCGACGCCCAAGTCGAACGGGCGAGATCGCACGGCGCAATCGTGGTGAATGAGCCGACCGATTACGAGTACGGCGAACGGCAATGCACCATCGATGATTTCGCTGGCCACCGCTGGCTGCTATCGCAGACGTTGCGAGACGTTGCACCTGAGGATTGGGGCGGGGAAACCGTCCAGCCCTAGGACCCCATGATGAGGATCGCCTTCATCGGATGGGGTCGTTGATCTGGTCCCCCCGAGAGCTTCCCCACCATGGCCCATGGGCACCCAACGGACCGACCATCCCCATCGAGTTCGCCAGGATCGCCCGGGACGGACGTCTCTCCCTCATCATCGATCACGACCATGGAGAGATGGTGCCCAGCTGGTCGGCACTTGCAACCGCAACCCACCTCGAGGAAGGGCGGGTGGACCTCGCTTCCCGGGAGGGTTGCCCGATTCGTAACATCGGATGTACGGATCTCAATGGGAACGAGACGGAAGTCACTGGTGGCGTCGTCGGAGCTTGGTGTCGAAGGACCGGTTGGGATGGAGCGGTGTGGACGCAATTGCCCTCCACGTTCGAGGAGCGCACCGGAGACCCATTCTCCGTAGAGGCCGCACTGGCCTATCTCCACCACCTCACCGGCGACACGCGCTAACGTGCTCTTGAATACATCGCGAGAGCGCCCCCCACCACCGACACCCCGCTCCGCCGGGCGTGGGAGGCACAGTAGATACTGTTCTCGCGCGTGAGCGGCTTCACGACCACTACGTGGAGGGGCGCACTGCCTCCGCGGGGTCCATCCGGGACGCACGTACCGCTGGGTAGAGACCTCAAGTTGGGAGACACCATGACCTACTCGGACAACATTCGGGGTGCACAGGCCAATGTCTCGACCGCCATAATGACTCGGCCCGCCCTTCCGACAAACACCATCACCCTCTGAGTGCGAAGCCCTTCCTCGATGGTGAGTCCGGGGTGGGGTCGCTCATCCATTCTCCCCTGATACCCCGCCGGAGCACCCGGGCGCGGAACCTTCGTCACCGAACCACAACTAATGCAGGCCGAAGCGATGAGCAGCTCTTTTCTCGGGATATTCGGTCCCAGGGAATGCAGCCGGGATCCCGCTCCGTCGAGGTACTCATCGGTCCGGCCGACCTCACCGTCGCCAACCGGCTGGTGATCGAGGAAGGTGAGGAGGTAATCTCAATCTCGCGAATTCGGGTCGCAGACCATGTCCCCATGGCACTCGAACATACAAACCTCCCCGCTGCCCTTGTTTCCGGCCTGGAAGATATCGATCTGTCTGTGCAGTCTCTTTTCGACAGATTGGAATTGAAGTACCGCATCAGACCGACCAGTGCCGAGCAAAAGATCTCGGCTTGTACACAGAACCTCAGATGGCTTTCACTGAGAGGGACGTTATTAAAGTATTTGTGGGTTTGCTTTAGTAAGCTGGGATTCTGTTAAAGGCCAGTTTCACAGGACATCATGCAACCGGACGCCTTCACATCTGATGAGAGGGGGAGTGTGCGGAGAACGCTCGAAGGGTACTGGGCGTTCTTCCCGAATCCCGTTCCCAGGCGTCTTGACCTGTCGCCAGACACGGTGGGTCTTTTGGACGAGGCGACTGGAGCGGTGCATCGTCTTGGTGGTGTGGGGCGTCTCCTTCCCAACCCGCATCTCCTGATGGGACCTCATCTTCGGTTGGAGGCTGTGCTGAGCTCCCGGATCGAGGGTACGAAGACCAATGTGTCCCAGCTGCTCCGTTTCGAAGCCGGCCAGGTACCCGGTGGCGAGGAATCCGATGACGCACGTGAGGTCGGCAACTATGTGGCAGCGATGGAGCACGGCCTGCAGCGCGCCGCCGAGGGGTTCCCGGTGTCGATCCGCCTCCTGCGCGACATGCATGAACTGCTGCTGTCGGGGGTTCGCGGCCAGCATCGACGTCCCGGCGACCTGCGAGAGTCTCCGGTGTGGATCGGGGGAGTGACGCTCGAGGACGCAGCATTCGTGCCGCCACCACCCGATGTGATGGTCGAAGCTCTCACGGATCTGGAGCGGTTCCTCCACGAAAAGGACATGCCATTGTTGGTCCAGCTTGCAGTGGCGCATTACCAGTTCGAGGCCATACACCCCTTCCTGGACGGCAACGGACGAATCGGTCGTCTCCTCATCCCGGTGATGTTGGTCCTCCGTGGAGCCCTGTCTCAGCCGTTGCTCTATCTCTCTGCCTACTTCGAGCAATATCGGTCCCAGTACTATGACCTTCTTCTCGCGACCAGCCAGAAGGGCGATCTCACACCTTGGATCGACTTCTTCCTCCGTGGTGTCCGCCAGCAAGCCCGCGATGCAGAGGAAAGAACCGTTCGGCTGGTCGAGCTCCAAATCGATCTTCGCAGTCAACTCCTCGACGAGGGCCGACCCAACTCGGTCGTCCAACTCGCCGAGCACCTCTTCTCGATACCTATCGTCACGGCGGCACGCGTCGAGCAGCTACTCGGGATCACCCGACCAACCGCCCAGGCCGCCATCGACACCCTGGTCGAGAGAGGAGAACTAGCCGAGGTGACAGGCCGCGAGCGCAACAGAATCTACGAAGCATCACGAATCTTCGAAGCGGTGTACGGGAACGTGGAGATTCCGGGAACCCCAGGCACCAAATAGCTCGACCACGGCTCTCATTGACCATCGCCCCCCCTGCTAATCCGAGACGTTTCTGAAATCTTGCCAGACCCAAATTCAGTTGGGAGGTATCTGGTGAGTTTCTGGCAATCTGTGGGACCAGCAACCGCGCTTGCCCTGGTCAGAGGGTGTTTCCTGGGAGGAGCGTTGGAGCTTGGGAAGCTCATATTCTACCATTGAACTACACCCGCTTGAGAGGGCATTGTACCTGGGTAGCCATCGTTCGCATGTCTCACCGTGTCTCAAGACTTTTCTGGCGAATTGAGACTCATTATCACCGAAGAAATTGGGGCCCCACGAGCTTCGTCGTTCAACGGCAGCTTTGCCAACGAAATGCATGCCCTCGTGGCAATGCTTCGTATACATGTCACTTGATGCTGCGAGACTAGGGCATCGTGAGTAACGATCTAGAACCATCCGATAAGCGAAAGGGTGCGGAGAAGGAGGACACCCGGCCCGACGAAGAAGGTCTCGCCGACGCGAGTCCCGAAGTCGGTTGGCCCCTGCCGTCCCTAGTCGCCTTCTCCTCGGTCCAGCGCATGCTCGCTTCCATGGACTTCTCGGCGATCCATGCGGCTCGTCGCGCGATCAATGTGACAGACGCCTTCAAAGAGATCGTCGAGGCCCAGGACGCTATCGCCGAGAACTTCGCGCGCTCTCTCGATTTCTCCCGCATCGCCGCAACTCACAAAGCGCTTACGCATTTCCGGGGCTACGTCTCAGGCGATGGCAGCGCAAAAGCAGTGGGCGGATGCCCTCGCCAAGGCCATCGACTTTTCGGCGCTCAACAGCGCGGTCGCGCCAGGCACCTTTTGAGCCTGTGTTGACAGAACACCAAGAGATTGGCAGTGCCCCTGCCCCACGCCTACCACGCATCGCCCCGCGCAGTTCCGAAGCGCTCGTAAACGTTGGGGAGAGGCTGCAGCACGCTTACCCCATGGCAAACGAAACCGACTCCAACCACGAGGTGATGCTAGAAAAGCGCGAGCATGTGAGAGTGACGGTCGTGTCCGGACGATTGTGAGCCAACGCTGAGATAGGAAGTGACGTGGCCCCCTCGCTTGTTGGTTCGATTGAGCGATCTGCGCGATACTCATGAGATTGTGACGGATAGGCCGTATGACAATGCTCTCGGATTCCTCCAAAAGTCACACCCTAGACTCGCAGAACGACTGATCACCGGATCGAATCTCCGCACCGAGCGTGTAGAACTCATGCGAGAGGGAGTACGATTCGCTGGCCTTGAAGAGCTACTAGCGCATCTCGATGCGTGCGCGGAGGTGTTCCGTGACGATCGAAACCTCGAACGCATCGCTTTCCTGATCGAACGTGCCATTGCAGATGTGGAGACGGCGATCGAAGCGGCGCTCACCGGTTATCCGGGTGTTGCCTCAGATGCAATGCGCGATGTAATGGAAATCGAACTGTTGCTGCTCTCGTTCTTTGCTGACCCGGACCGAATGGATCTGTGGCTCACAGGCGACGAGCGAACTCGAAGAAGGGAGTTTACGCCAGCGGCTCTGCGCAAATATCTCAAGAAGATTGGAATTGGTGATCTCAATTCCCCCAGCGCCGCGTCCGATTACAAAGCACATAGCGCCGCACTCCACGTGAACCCCGATCCACCCTTGCATGTCTCTCTCGCCAAAGGTCACGTTGAGAGCGACGACCTATTGTCCCTCGACCGTGGGTTCATTGAAGTTTTCGAGCATTGTCGGCGACTCGGTAATTCAATCATTCTGGTGGCGGACCGGCTATCACCAGGGTCCCCGGCCGCCGACTTTGTTAAAGGTTCGCTGCCCGCGTTTTCGCTCGCGTACGAACGAACCCAAGAGATGCTAAGTCGTTTCCTAGACGAGTTCTCACGGATCTCGGTACCAGTCGTGAACAATGAAGTCCACCAAGCCGACGCACGGGAGGAGTCACCCTGAAGCGACTGCCTTTCCGGACCGCTATCGTTCCACATTCTGGCGAGTTTCTGGCACACTAGCGCACGGATGGACGCGTTTGCCCTGGTCAGGGGCTGCTCGGGGTGCGTGTCGTTGAGCTTGGGAAGCTCATATTCTACCATTGAACTACACCCGCTAGATTGGTATTCACCCAGGTCAAGCGCCTTTTTGGCCTGTCTCAACGTGTCTCACGCTGTCTCAAGAATTCCTGGCGAATTGAGACTCATTATCAACGAAGAAACCGCGCTTCACAAACTTCGTCAGGCTCTCGCTCGTCGACCTTCGTCGAGGCTCGACGACACCCCTGATGTGAGCCAAGGTTGATCGAGGAGAAGGCGCAAGGAGTAGCCGTCGTGTGGCCAGGTCAGGGGAGGTGTCTTCGCAACGCCTCGGCGGCGGTGACGACTACTGGGATGCCGAGGGTGAGTTCCTCGATTTGGACGATTTCGAGGAGGTCGCGGAACGGGCCGTTTTGGTCATCGTCGGCCCACATGCCGACGATGAACCAGTGGGGAAGGTGATAGCTCACGCTTCTCAACCCGTGTGTTTTACCTTTGAGGTACTCGGTTAGGGCGAACTGCTGGGTGGATTCACGGTTTCGCCCTAGCAGCTGACTTACCGATCGGATTCCCAGTTCGGAAAGCACGGCGGGGTCGTCGAGGTTGACCAGGTCCACGGCAGTGGTCGTCTCATACTCGACTAGAGCCCGACGCATTCCCTCGGCGATGCCGGAGGCGTCGAACATGGACTCCGTCCACGTCGACCTGTTGGCGAAGGTTTCGCCTATCGCACCTTCGGGGGTTTCGGAGAGGTAGGTGATGGTGTAGTGATCAGGATTGTCCCATCGGCCGTGGCCCTGATAGGCCCGCGGCACATAGAGAGGGTGACCGTCACTGCCCGGTGCAGCGTCGTCGAGGTAGGGGACGACTCTCCAGTAGCGACTCAAACGTAGGAGCCGGCTCGTTCCGCGTCGATAGCGTCTAGGACTCGACGTGGTCCCTCATCAACGACGACGTCGATCGGTTCTACCATGTCGAGGAACCCGTTGGGGGAGGTGAGCCAATCGACGATGTCCTCTCTGGTGGTCCACAACTCACCAAGCCGGGAGACGATGTAATCGAGATCGACCAACTGACGAAGATACGGGGCTCGAGGCACACTATCTCCCT
>WHTL01000441.1 GCA_009377735.1 Acidimicrobiia bacterium | reverse complement strand
CCGGACCCCCCGGGAAGACGAGCCCTCGATCAGTCACACCAACCACGGTGGACAGGGGCAATCTAGAGTCAAACCCGGGAGGTCCGGCGCCCCTCACCCCCAACACTGACACAAAGGGGCAACTCCGCGATGTGATTCCGCGCGACCACCGAGACTGTCGTGCCCTGCTTCGCAGGAACCTTCCCCCGCCTGCGGCGGGGGACAGTATGATCGTTCCCCCCTCTGCGACCACGTCATATCACGACCTTGAGGCGAGACACGATAGGGTGTGTAGACTCTCACCAAGCAACGTGAGGTGAGGTGAACAGGAAGATGGAAGGGATCCGCAACCGGTTCGGTGCGCTGGCTTTGCTGAGTGCGCTGGCGATGATCTTTGGTCTGATGGTGCCCACGCTGGGCTCGATGGGACCTGAGGCTCCCAAGCTCCCGGAAAGCGCAGCCGACGAAAAGATTGAAGACGACCTACGTCGCATTTTCGAGACCGAGGGTGAGGCAGAGTTCCTCGTCCTGTTTTCCGATGAGGCGGATACCAGCGCCGCGTTTGGGATGTCAGACTGGGAAGAGCGGGGTCGGTTCGTCTATGAGACCCTCACCCGTCACGCCGAGAAGACCCAGGCCGAGGTGATTTCCGACCTCGATGCCATGGATGCGGATTACGAGTCGTATTGGATCGTCAACTCCCTCCTCGTGACGGGCACTGCCACCACCGCATCCACCCTTGCGGCCCACTCCGAGGTGGAATCAATCGTCCACGCAACCGACTTCCGGATTCCCCTCCCGGAAGAAGCGGAACCGGTCAACAGAGTGCAGGCCACAGAATGGGGACTTGATGCCATCAACATCCCCCAGGTATGGGATCAGTATGGAGTCACCGGAGAGGACATCGTGGTCGGCGTCATCGACACCGGGGCGCAATGGGACCATCCCGCCCTCATCAACTCCTACCGCGGCAACGACGACGGTGACGTCGACCACGATTACAACTGGTACGACCCCAGCCGCACCTGCGGAGACCCCTCACCGGAGCCCTGTGACCAGGACGGACATGGCACCAGCGTCACCGGGACGGTCACCGGTGACGACGGAGGCGCCAACCAGATCGGTGTGGCTCCCGGGGCAAAATGGATCTCTGCGATGGGCTGTGACCTCGGAGAGGACTGCAGCTTCGATGCTCTTTTTGGTGCGGGCCAATGGATGGCTGCCCCCACCGACACCGATGGCAACAACCCCGATCCCGATATGCGTCCCCACATCCTCAACAACTCCTGGGGCGGACAAGTTGCCGGCGACTGGTACCTGGAGATGATCAACAACTGGATCGCGTTTGGCATGTTCCCCCAATTCGCCAGCGGCAACAACGACGGCTGCGGTGCCGCCGCCTCACCTGGTCATTACGCCCAGAGTTACTCCGCCGGTGCGTTCGACATCAACGGCAACCTCTACTTTGGTTCTGCTCGTGGGCCTTCGGACTTCGACGGTGGCATCAAGCCCAACATCTCGGCACCCGGCGTTGCGGTTCGCAGCAGTGTCCCCGGCGGCGGTTACGACAGCAAAACGGGCACCTCAATGGCCTCACCCCATGTAGCTGGGACTGTCGCCGTCCTCTGGTCGGCCGCGCCGGCTCTGATCGGTGACATAGAGGGCACGAAGGCGATCCTCAACCAAACCGCCATCGACACCGAGAATCTCGCCTGTGGGGGCGAACCCGGAAACAATAACGTGTGGGGTGAGGGGAAACTCGACGCCCTCGCCGCCATCGAGGCACTACCCGACGACCCTCCACCGACCACCACTACCACGACGACCCCGCCAGCCACCTCAAGCACGACTACGACTCCACCGACCACATCGACTACTGAGGCGCCGACATCGACGACGGTGCCACCGACCACCGAGCCGGAACCTGGAGAACATATTGGGTTCGATGATGTCCCCGACGACCACCTCTTCCACGATGACATCATCTGGCTGGCGGAGGAAGGGATCACCTACGGGTGCAACCCGCCGAAGAACACCCTGTTCTGTCCGTCGGAGTCGGTGACACGCGGCCAGATGGCGGCATTCCTCACCAGGACATTCGACCT
>WHTL01000170.1 GCA_009377735.1 Acidimicrobiia bacterium | reverse complement strand
TAATCTACTCACCCGATTCTGGCTTGGTGGTCTCATACATAGGCACCAACACCATGACACCGGAGACAGGTAGCCGGGTATCGAGCAGTCAATACGCCGATCGTGGTGGTGTCGAGCCGAGCCCTCACCCCTCGTCGGGATCGCTGCGAAAATCTCTCCTAGAGGATTGGAACTATGTTTAGCATCGCGCGATGACCTCTCAGACCACCCCTGCGCCGCCCGTCACCGATCACGACGACTTCGAGCGACAGCTCTTCGAGCTGCGCAAGCGCGAGAAGGCACACACCCGCGAGGGCGACGCCATCGCCGCGGCCCGGCGTCGGCTGCCCATGACGGAGGTGCCGCCCGACACCACCGTCATCGGACCCGACGGCCCGGTTCCGTTCGGGGATATCTTCGAGGGGCGCGACGAGCTGGTCGTATACAGCCACATGTTCCACGACGGGAAGCCATCGGAATGGCAGTGCGAGGGTTGCACCAGGAACTCCTGGCCGATGCAGCACGCTGCCGACGCGGCCTATCTAAACGCCAACGGGATCACCTTCGCCATCCTCGGCGACGGGCCCTACGAGGAGATCGCGGCATTCCGTGACTTCATGGGCTACACAACGCCGTGGTACTCCAACGCCCATCTCGACGACCCCACCGTTAGTCACGCCGGCCGGATCGCCTGCTACCTGCGGAGGGAGGACAAGATCTACCTGACCTACTGGACGACTGGTCGGGGCGACGAGGTGCTGAGTCCCTCATTCGGTCTGCTCGACATGACCGCCTTCGGGCGTCGGGAAGAGTGGGAGGACTCGCCCGAGGGCTGGCCGCAGTTCCCGACCCATTCCATCTTGCGCACCGCTGAGGACGGTACGCTCATGGGGGCCAGAAACGGTGGCCGACCGGTGCCGCAGTGGTCCCGCCCCGGCGCCACCGGGGTCGATGAGCCTAGGTGATTTCGACCTTACGATAGGAGAGAACCAATGTCACTTGGTTTCGGTTTGCTCAGCGCCCAACTTCGCCCCGGCGAAACGGACTGGAGCCGGGTCTACGACGAAACGGTGCGGGTGGCGGTGGACGCCGAACGCCTCGGCTTTTCATCGGTGTGGACTTCCGAGCACCATTTCGTCGACGACGGCTAAATGCCCTCTCTGCTGGTGGTGAGTGGTGCGCTGGCGGCCGTCACCTCCACCATCCAGATCGGCACTGGCGTAGTGCTGGCACCACTGCACCACCCGCTGCGCCTAGCGGAGGACGCCGCCACCGCCAGTCTCCTGAGCGGAGGTCGGCTAACCCTCGGTCTCGGGCTCGGCTGGATGGGTGTGGAGTTCGAGGGTTTGGGTGCCGATACGCGCAAGAGAGGCAGGGCGATGGAGGAGATCCTCGGGATCCTCCCCCAGGCATGGAGCGGAGAACCATTCCATCATCAGGGCGACGTCTACCGGTTCCCAGAACTAGCGGTGCGGCCTGTCCCGAGCGTCCCCATTACCGTCCTAGTGGGCGGCGGCGCAGAACCAGCCATCCGCCGGGCCGCCCGCCTGGCCGACGGGATCTTCTCCAA
The DNA here is from genome assembly GCA_009377735.1 of Acidimicrobiia bacterium. GTDB lineage: Bacteria > Actinomycetota > Acidimicrobiia > Spongiisociales > ZC4RG35 > WHTL01. The sequence continues at coordinate 6,702 of WHTL01000170.1, read as the reverse complement.
CGCCACCGCTGATCGTTTCCTCGACCAGGTCGGCTGGGTGAGGGACGAATGTGAGCGGATCGGCCGGGATCCTGCCGAATTGCAAATTCACCATTACTCGGTGCTGCTGCCGGGATCGTCCGCCGACGAGGCATGGGACCACTATGCAGAGCACGTGTGGCAGATGCAATGGAAGTACTCCGACATGGAGGTATCCGCCACCCGCTCAGGTACCCCGCCAACCGCACCGGAGCTGACCGATGACCGGCGCAGCAAACTGCGTGCCCGGTCGACCTTTGCCGGTACGGGGGAAGAGATCGTCGCATCCCTGCTGGAAATAAAGGAGAGGGCAGCGGTGCCGGTCCACTTCTCGGCCCGCAGCTACTTCCCCGACCTCCATTACGACGACCAGTTCGAATTGATGCAGCAACTGGCCGAGGGAAGTCGCCCCGCACCTGTAGGGAATCAGTCTCCGACGCGGCAGTGCAGAACCCTGGGTCGGATATGACCCGATTTCCACAACAACCCCAGCTTCTACCCACGCCCGGGATCTCGATCGAGGCGGTTTCAGACACCCGAACGGACATCGACGACCCCCATGAAATGTACGAATACGAGCCCGTCCTCGACTAGTCGTCACGTCGCGTTTGCATTGGACCGATGGCCCATGCGTGTGGCATGCTGGGTAGGGAATAGACGGAGAGCGAAGGAGGGACACCAATGGCACGGCTAATCGGTTTGGGTTCAGGGGCAGCAATGACGGTGGCCTTGTTGATGGGCCTAACAGGTTTGGTCGCTGTCGCCGATGACACCGCCCGGGCGGACCACGAGTCAACCGACACACTCGACGTCCGTGACAGGGGCGAGGTAGCAGCCAGTTTCGAAAACGAGGTCATCCAACCCATCGCGGCAGTGCCCGCTGACCCTGCATGGACCGGCGATCTCGACCCGGCCTGTAACGAAGGGACGATCCCCCCATCACTGGGTCAGGCCGCTTTGTCGCAGATCAACTGGTTCCGGGACATGACGGGTGCTGCACCGCTCTCCCGTAGCGCCCAACTCGACAACATGGCATCGGGCGCCGCTCTCCTTCTAGCAGCAAACATCGAGCGCGTCTTCGATGGTGATAACCCACACAACCCTCCGCCGACTTGGGACTGCTACACCGAGCAACGAGCCGAGGGGGCAGGGCGTTCCAATCTGGCTGCCGGACCGAGCAGTTTGCTTGCGGTTGATGCGATCCGCTTGATGAACGACCACGAGGACAACAACACCCGCGTTGCCCACCGGCAGTGGATGCTTCTCCCCCAGGTACGCCCCATCGGTTATGGGGCCACCAACCCCTCAGGGGATCCGGCGACCTCGTCGGTGGTGCTCATCCCGGAGAACCGAACTGCCAGGACAGATGAGTTCATAGCCTGGCCCACGGAAGGGTACATACCGATGCACGTCACCCCGTTCCGCTGGTCGCTCGCCTATCACGGGTCAAACGGGGACGCGGACTTCTCTAACGCCAACGTGACGATGACGTACCAGGACGCGGAAGTCCCGGTCGACGTGGTGCACACCGGGAACGCAGCCCTGGGTCCACAGATCGTATGGGACTTCACCCCCGGTGAGGTAATCCCGGGCCCGGCACGAGGAGAGAAGTGCGATGGTCACGCCTTCTTCTGTGGCGGCCTTTACGGCGAGGGCTTGGCCGTGGACGCCACCGGTGGTGACGTAGTGGTTGATGTCCGGGTGAGTGGAATCGAACTCCGGGGCAACACGGTCGATCACTGTTACCGGGTTGTCGTGTTCGATCCCGACCGCTCGGGGTCTGCGCCTCCACCCTTCGACATCCCTTGTTCTGACTCGCCCACACCGACCACTACAACCACAACGACGATGCCTCAGCCACCGTCTGGTGACTGTGAGTCGTCGTTCTCCGACACCGAGGGGCATCTGTTCGAAGATGACATCGCCTGCATCGCCGATGTTGGGATCACCCTCGGTTGCAACCCACCGGAGAACACATTGTTCTGCCCGAATGAGGATGTGACCAGAGGACAGATGGCCGCGTTCATCGTGCGGGGCCTCGATCTTCCGGACGCTCCCGATCAGGGTTTCGCTGACACCGACGGTTCGGTGTTCAAAGAAGACATCGATGCCCTGGCTCAGGCAGACGTAACGCGGGGTTGTAACCCGCCGGCCAATGATCGGTTCTGCCCCACAGAGGACGTCACCAGAGGGCAGATGGCGGCGTTCCTGGTGCGCGGGTTGGATCTACCCGCAGCCTCCGATCAGGGCTTCGTGGACACAGAGGGTTCGGTGTTCAAGGAAGACATCGATGCGTTGGCTCAAGAAGGGATCACACGAGGGTGCAATCCTCCCCAGAACAATCAGTTTTGCCCCACGGAGGATGTAACCAGAGGGCAGATGGCCGCCTTCTTGAACCGGGCCCTCATCCAACCCTGAAGCGAGTCTTCTGCGCCGGACGGTAACCATTGCCGCGTTGTACCATCGACTCACCACCCAGGAGGCAGCCGAACTGCTCGGCATCAGCCGCCCCACCCTTGTGAAGGTGTTGGAGGATGGAGAGATTCCCTATGAACAGCCAGGTCGGCATCGTCGAATCAAGCTGGCGGACGTCCTCGAATTCCGCGATCAACGCTCATCGAAGCGTCGAGAAGCCCTCGACCGGATGGTCGAGATAGCCGAATAAGGCGAAAATGTACGAGCGGACAACCACTCCCAAACGAACGCGTTGAGACCCTGCATTGTCGTTCTCGGAAGTCCTGTCCGGAGCGTCCAGAACCTTCACGGGGACCGTTGCTCGAGCCAGTCCCGAATGACTCGAGCTACCGATTCGGCGTCGTCGATTGCCTGATCAGCTACCTCTTGCGGTACCGGATCGAGGTCGTGGTCGGCGTGGCTCCGGCGGTCGTACAGAGAGCGCAACAGTCGACCGGCGCTTTCGTCGACCCCTTCTCCTTTGACGACGAGCTGACCGAAGGCCGAGATGACCCCGGCGTGTTTCGATCTGGACTCACCCAGACTGAGTAGAGCCGCCTCGGCTGCATAGAATCCGGCGCAGTAGCAGCGGCTTACGGCTTGAGCAGCAAACCCCTCTCTTGCGAGGACCTTGGCAGCGGCAATCTCGTCCCAGCATCGCATCATGCCCTCTTCTATGACGCTCACGCCACCGTCTTGCCGTGCGAGCGCGCCTCGGCCAGCACCGGTTTACCCGACCGTCTGAACTGGTTCTCGGTTACCGGAAGCGCCGACAACGTGACGTCGTGTTCGAATGACAGCCGCCACAAGAGCTCGTCCATACGCCGGAGCTCCTCCCAGGGTGAATCCATATCCCCCAACACCACCAACAGGTCGATATCCGACTCGGACCCTGCCTCCCCCCGAGCATGGGAGCCATACAAGACGACTCGCACCAGGCGGTCGCCATAAAGGTCACCCAGTCCAGCCGCCGCCAGCTCGGCAATCCCTTCCGCCCCGAGAGGACCGACACGCTTGGGATGGTCGTCGAGGCTGGCCAGCGTCCCTCGGATCGCATCCCCGGCGACCAGACTCCTATCGGCCAACCATTCCAGTGCTCGGCGTTGACTTCTCCGGTCGTGGAAGGAAAACCATTCTTCTCGAAGCTCCGGGAACTCGAACAGAGTGTCCTTGAACCGTCGGAACGCCCCACGACCCTCAATGGCGCGAGACAACAAATCCCTCGTCCTCGCCTCACCCACCAGGCGGGTGAACTCCACCATGTCCTGATAAGCCTCACGAGAGTCCTCCGGGTGGACGTATACGACATCTCGTGACTCGAAGTCCTCGGGGTCATCATCCACCGAGCAGAACTCCAACGCGCCGGTAGCCGGGTCGAACCACCACGACGATTCGTAGGAATGATCCTCAAGGGCCACGGCCAGCATCTCGAGATCAATAGACGACAAATCGAGCATCATCATCTCCTTCATCTCGCTCGACACAAACAGCATACCTCGCTCAAGGATTCTCATGGGATAGCCGTTCTGCGACCAAGACAACATGGAGAATGGGAACGGTCAGCGCTCAATGTGGCGCTGATCGAGCAGGGCTTGTATGAGTTGGGAGCTGAACTGCACACCGCCGCTGATCGGCCCGACCCGATTGGTGTACTTCTTTGGCATACCGGAGATTCGCGCTCGCGAATCCAAACGTGTATCGCCTTGGCACGGTAGGCCCACTTCCTCGGAGCGACCTGGCGCCAGGACTGGAGGAGTGGACCGGTGAACCATTCTTCGTGGTGACCGGCGACCCAAGCTTGGGCCGAGCGCTGTGGTCCTTCGCTCATGGCATGACGATCCTTGAGATCGACCAGCGATTTTGGGAGAGCGACCTTGACTTGACGTGGGCAGCGGGCGCGTCGGCGTTCGCGGCCACGGTCGCACAACGTCGTTGACCGATCACGGCTGATAATGGACTCCTGTGCTCCGCCTTCTGGGGTTGTGGCACCGATCTGGCGCTAGTGTCCTGTCCGGCAGATCATCGGCCGGTGCAGGAATGCTCCTCGAGGCCGGCCAGTCGATTACAAAGGACTGTTTCCGCCGCTACTGGCTCGAGATCGTGATCATGGAGCGGATCGATGGTCAACACAATCGGCCTCCACCGCAATAGGCGACATCCCACCGGTTGAGCACGACATCTATGTGTTGAAGCACCCAGTGGTATGGTCAAAACCTGGCCACTACGACCTGGCCTAACTAACCCGAACTGCATCCATCCCGGGGCAGCTCATTCGGGATTACAGCAAGGAGAAGATCGAGAAGCATGCAGACGTCCCGACTTGTCGTGCTTGCCGCCGGGGTTGGATCGCGCCTCCAACCGAAGGTGGGTGCGAAACCTCTGGTTCGGGTTGGGGGTATGACACTCCTGGAACGGTCGATCGCCGCGGCGCACGAGGCCGGCTTCGACGAAGTCGTGGTAGTGGTTGGCCACGAACACGAACGTGTCGCCCGGGAGGCCCTCGACGTGAGCCGTCGCCGAGGGTTGCACGTTGCTGTCGTCCACAACGCGCTCTATCGGGAGGGCAACGGACTCTCCGTCCTCGCCGCGAAGGACATCGTCGGCGACTCCCCCTTCGTGTTGGTGATGGCCGATCACGTCTTCGCGTCGGCACTGCTGCGCCGACTGCGGACGACGTCGGTGCGACCGGGCGAGGTCGTCGTTGCTGTGGACCGCTCGCTCGGACGGGCCGCCGGTGTCGACCCGGTCGACGCTATGAAGGTTCGACTCACCGGCGACCGCGTCGACGCCATCGGCAAAATGCTGCCCGCTTACGACGCGTTCGACGTAGGCGCCTTCGTCTGCAGCGCTGCGGTGCTCGACGCGGTCGAGGAGGTAGCTGCATGCGGCGACACCGCTTTCGCGGATGCCGTGCAAATGCTCGCCGGCCTCGGCACGGCACGCGCCCTGCCTCTCGAGGCCGATGAATGGTGGTTTGACGTCGACACCCCGACCGACCGCCGCCGCGGCAACCGGTACCTGTTCCGAAGCACCGGTAAGGCGCTCGACGGTGCCGTGGCGACGCGCCTGAACCGCGCGGTTTCGCAGCGCTTCGTGACCCCGGCACTGCTCTGGGTCTTCCCCTCGATCACCCCGAACCAGGTCACGATTGCCGCGTTCGCCGTCGCGTTCGCCGCCGCGGCGGCCCTGGCCGCCCACGCCCCGGTGGTCGCCGCGGTCCTCGTCACGGCGGCAAGCGTCCTCGACGGCAGCGACGGCGAGATCGCCCGCCTAGCGCACCGCTCGTCGCGCTTCGGTTCGTTCTTCGATGCGGTCCTCGACCGGGCGGCGGACGGACTGCTCTTTACCGGCGCCGCCATCTACCTCGCCACCGCGGGGGACCTCGCCGGCCATCTTGGGGCGGCGCAGGTGCCGGTGGTGATAACCGTCGCCGGCCTCGCGCTCGTGGGGCACCTGCTCGTCAGCTACACCACAGCCAAGGCCGCGGTCGACCTCGGCCACACCTACCACGGTGTCCTCCTCGCGGGCGGCCGCGGGCGCGACCTGCGACTGCTGATCCTGACGCTCGGCGCCTTGGGCGCAGAAGTGCATGCCAGCTCGCTGCTGGCCGCGCTCGCCGTCGTGGCGGTCCTCTGTTCGGGGATCGTGAGCGTGCGGCTGGGGGCGTCCTGGTGGGCGGGCGGACCGGGAGCCGACTACATGGGGGTGCGTGCCGTGGCGTTCGACTTCGACGGCACGGTGGCAGACTCCATGGGGACGCTCGCGAAGCTCGCGGCCGACCTGCTCTCGCGTGAGTGCGGCATGCCGCCCGGCGAAGCCACGAGCCGCTACCTAGCGACCGCCGGCGACGACTTCCGGACGCAGCTCGACGCCATCGCCTACGGCCACCCATGCCTCGACGAGATCGCCGTCGCTTTCGAAGCCGCCAAGGAAGGCCTCATGGGAGGATGCCGACCGTTCGCGGACGCGGGAGCGGCCATCGAGCGCCTCCGGCGCGCCGACGTCGCCGCCCTCGTCTGCAGCAGCACGCGCGCTGAGCTCGTCGGGGAGTTTTGCCAGCGCTACGGGCTGGCCCAGCGCGCAGCTGCCGTCGACGGCTGGCGGCCGGACCGTCCCAAGGTGGCGCAACTCCGGTCCTGGGCGGCCGCGATCGGCGTCGCTCCCAACGACATCCTGTTCGTCGGCGACGCGGTGCGCGACGCTGCGATCGCCCGGGCCGCGGGGGTCCGC
>WHTL01000224.1 GCA_009377735.1 Acidimicrobiia bacterium | reverse complement strand
TCCGGAGCTCGCTGTGATGTTGGGTGAGGTCGACCGGAGCCGGTTGAACGGCCATTTCTTGGTGAGGGTGTTGCAGGCGGAGGAACGTCAGGCGGCCCATTATCAGGCTCGTAGGTACGCCACCATGGCCGAGATCGCCCATTGTCCCCCCGGATCCGAAACTTCACTACCCGATCGGGTGGGTTGGGATGAGTTCGACGACGAGTTCGCCCCCGCGGAGATCGCTACGGCTCTGAGACTGACCCGTCGTGGCGGTGATATCGAATTGGGTGTGGCCATTGATCTGTGGGAGCGGCTCCCCCGAGTAGGCGAAGCGTTGAATAGTGGTTTGATCGATGTGAGGAGGGCTAAGAAGATGATCAACGCCACCTGCCACCTCACAGAGGACGACGCCCGACACGTAGTCGACAAGGTCGTTGACGGGGCGGGGGAGTTGACCACCGGCCAGTTACAGACCCGACTCCGAAACGTCGTCCTCACCGACCACGCCGACACTGAGAAGGAACATTACCAGTACGGGTTAGAACAGCGGTCGGTGGAGGCGTATCAGAATCCTGATGGGACCGCCAACTTGGTGGCGTCGTCGCTGCCTGGTGACCGGGTGGCGGCGATGATGAGAAGACTCACCGAACTCGCCAAGACCGCCCAAACACCCGACGACGGCCGGGGTATCGACCAGCGGAGAGCAGACGTCCTCACCGACCTCCTATTGGGTGATGGGAACCTGCCCTCAACGAACAATCGGGGGGTTGTCGACCTCAGGGTCGACCTCGAAACCCTGGCCGGGTTGAACGAAGCTCCTGGGGAGATACCCGGGTGGGGGGCCGTCCTGTCGGACATTGCCCGCCAGATAGCCTTAGACAACCACGACGGGGAATGGCGCTACACCGTCACCCACCCCGACAGCGGAGCCGTATTGGCTGACGGGACTACCCGACGGCGCCCCACCGCCCGACAGGAACGCTGGGTACAGGCACGCCGTCCCCGATGCGCCTTCCCCGGATGTCGCATGCCGGCCCGGGACTCCGACCTCGACCACACCCGAAGTCGAACCGACGGCGGTCACACCGTCGTTGAGAACCTGGAACCTTTATGCCGCCACCATCATCGACTCAAACACGAAACCCCCTGGCAACTGCGACGGGTTGACGACACCTACGTGTGGACCAGTCCTCTCGGCCACACCTACACCACCAACGGACAAAGCCCCTAGCCACAGGCGCATACTTACTCTTCCGTCCCGATCTACTCCACCACCAGGGGGCGGCGGGTGGAGGTGAGGGTCTCGGTGGATCTCTCCCCCACCAGCACCGAGTCCGATACGAAGTAGTTGCCCAGCCGGTCATCGGAGATCCAGCTGAGGATGTGGAAGACCATTCCAGCCCTGATGGGCACCTTTCCACCCGGTCGAATACCGAGCACCGTGCTCGAACCGACCCAACTAGGTGGAAAGCCGATCCCGACGGTGTAGCCGCAGTGGTGGCGCCGTAGCTTGCCGTGACCGAGGCCCTCGTCCACGACTTCCTGCCATCTGGCATACACGTCCCCCGTCACCATCCCGGGCCGGAGTGCGATCGTCACCGCATCCAGGGCATCAAGGGCCACCTGACGGGCAGTCGCGGCCTTCTCGGGTGCCGTGGCGATGTAAGCCATCCGGGTTGCGGGCGCGTGGTATCGGAAGCGACATCCGGACAACTCCATTAGAACACTGTCACCCGGCGCGAAGACCCTGTCTGCCCAGGTCTCGTGCTCGAAGAAGAGACGATCGGTGGAACGCACCAACGGCGCAAAGCCGGGGTACTCACCGCCACCGAGAACCATCTGTTGGTACACCGCCGCCGCCACCTCACGCTCGTTGACTCCCACAGCCGCAGTCGCCAGCCCGGCACGGATGGAGCGATCCGTGATCGCCGCGGCGAGTCTGATGTGCTCAACCTCCAAGGGAGACTTGACCAGACGAATCTCGTCGACCAGACCGGTCCGAAATGTCGGGTCAGTAGATGACGATCTGCTCGTGTCATACCACTCCACCGACTCCAGAGAATCACACATCTGCTGATACACCTCGGGAGGGAAGAACATGCTGGACAGGTCGATACCGATTTGGGTAGGCCCACTGCCGACACCTTGCAAGGTGCGCACAGCGGCATCACCGGCATCGTCACCATCGCCATACCCGACATGGATCAGGTCTGGGGTCTGCCGAGCGATCGTGGGCGCTTCCATCGCCCTGGTGAGAAGAACCGGGTCTTGGTCTGGGACGATTACCAGCATGGTGAAGGCGAAGTAACCCTGGTGGCTCAGACCGGTGAGGTAGTAGATGTTCTCGGGGCTGGTGACGATCAAGGCGTCAAGTTCCCGCCCCCCCATGACGTCCTGCACCGCCTCGAGCCGACGTTGATACTCCACGGCGGGGAAAGCCCCGAAGCCACCGGGATCGGCGGGCCGCATCGTCCCCTCTGGGAGCTCTTGGTCATTGTCCATGTACGGAGAATATCCCACCAAAGACATTGGTTGGGCCTCTCAAATCAATCCCGGCCCCTACAGTCAACGCATGGCTGAGCCGATCCTCACCATCAGACCGGGCAACCCCGACTTCCTCGATCTTCCGTGGGAGACGAGTCTAAAGGAGTGGGATCTCGATCATCGGGTTGACCTTCCCAAGGGCATCTCCCGTCACGAGGTGCAGTTCTATCAGTATCCCGAGGGTCTCTTCGTAGTCAAGGAGCTCCCCACAGCACCCGCCCGCAATGACTACGAGATCCTGCGAAGACTACAAAGCCGCACCGTCTCCGCGGTGACGCCCGTGGGTCTGGTGGTCAATCGTCATCAGGACCGGGGTGCCGAACAGTCGGCCGCCCTCATCACCGCTTGGGCAGAGTTCACCTTCTCCTATCGCGAATTGATCGCGGGAGCAGGATTCGCAGGCAATCGAACCCGCATGCTCGACGCATTCGCCGAGCTGCTGGTGGAGCTCCATCTGGCTGGGTGCTATTGGGGCGACTGTTCGCTGTCGAACGTGCTCTACCGCTGGGACGCAGGCACCATCGAGACCATCATGGTCGACGCAGAGACCTCCACCCTCCGTGACGATGGGAACATGAGCGACGGTCGTCGGTTGGAGGACATCGAGATCATGAAGGTGAACGTCGCCGGTGGGATGGCCGACATCGCCGCGGAATCCAAAAAGCCGATCGACGAGGCCGACCTCTTCCTCGGTGAAGAGATTGCAGATGTCTACTACCGGCTCTGGGATGAGCTCAAGGGAGACGAGGTCATCCCCGCGAACGAGCAGTACCGTGTCCAGGAGAGGATCCGACGGGTCAACCGACTGGGATTCGACGTGGACGAGGTAGACGTCATCCCGGTGGACGGGGGCAGCAACCTCCGACTCCACCTTCGGGTTGGGGGCAAGACATTCCATAGCAATCGTCTCCGCGAGCTAACCGGCATCGATGCTCTGGAGAATCAGGCGCGGCAGATTCTTAGCGACCTCTACCACTTCCAGGCGACCGAGGACATCCGAACCCCCACCCTCAAGAATGTCTCCTCCATCAAATGGAGGATGAGCCAGTTTGAACCGGTGATGGAGCGAATCCGAGAGACCGAGGGCATATCCGACCCCCTCCAGGCATACTGTGACGTGCTCCACCACCGCTATGTGGTCTCTGCAGAGCAAGGCCGCGACGTGGAAACGGAGGAAGCCTTCGAGGATTGGTTGGCAAAGGGGCGACCCGGATACCCCGAGGAATGGACCCCCCCAGAGGTGTGAAGGGGCTGCCAGACACCCAAACGGCTCCCGTCCCCGCTAGGGCCCGAGTTCGTGGAGTCGCTCTTGCACCTGCGTTGCAGCTGCTGGAGGGTCAGCCATAACCTCGAAGTCCCACAACCGAAGGGGCGCCCATCCCAAGCCTTCCAGCGCTATATCGGCTTCACGATCTCGCGCCATGTTCGCTGCGATCTTCCGATCCCAAAAGTCGCCGCTCTGCCCCTCCTTGTACTTTGAAGGGTGCCCATGCCAGAAGGCGCCATCGACAAACACGGCTAGCTGGGCAGGTCCAAATGCTATGTCAGGTCGACCCGGAAGGTCCGTCCGGTGACACCGCCAGCCTCGAGCTCCGGCTGCCCACAGAGTTCGCCGGAGTACGAGCTCCGGCTTTGTGTCCCGGCTCTTGATCTTGGCCATGATGAGGCTTCGATCCTCAGGACTGAAGACGTCCACCATCGTGATCTCGTTGGATGGAATTCATTGTGCTCTAGCCTACTCGCGATCTAAATGACCCTCTCATCCCCGGAGTGCCGGTCCCCTCCAATGAGAGACCATGGGGCATCTCTGGCCCGATCGTGCTTGACTGCTATGGCATGCCAGCACCCCCATTTGCCAAGGACCTCCTTGGTTGGCGGACACCCTCAGGGCGAACTGGCGTAGCCACACCAAACACGTCGGATGCGGCGAGTAAACAGAGCGTCACGATCGCGTCCGCCGTATTAGCCCTCCTGGGTATCCCCACGAAGACGGTCGCCCCAACCAATCCCGCGACACCGTTCGAGGAGGGCGTCAGGATCTACCTGGAGGACTCCCTCGCCGGAGGTGTAGTGGACAGAGACTGGATCGTCGATCGGGGCCGTCCGGTCACCGACTTCGCTCAGTATTCGCACCTCGCCCGAATACAGGAAATCATCAATCGAGACCAGACCCGGACTCTTGCGTCAGAGTTGGGTAGAGACTATGTCATCAAGCCCGATGTAACCGTTGGCATTCAGACCCCGACCTCCCTATTCCTTCATGCCTCGGTATCATGCAAGTGGACCATTCGGTCCGACCGTGTCCAGAACATCCGGCACGAAGCGGTGATCCTCACTCGTCATCGTCGAGCTCGCCAGCCTCACATCGTTGCGGTGACAGCCGAGCCGCTGCCTACGCGTCTCGCCTCAATAGCGCGAGGGACGGGCGAAATTGACTCTGTCTATCACGTGGCATTCGAGGAACTAGCTGAAGCGGTCCGCATCGAAGGCACCAAGGAGCAAAAAGCAACTCTGGCAGAACTGGTCGGACAGGGCCGGTTGTACGACTTCAACACTCTTCCAGATGTACTCCAGTTCTAGCGACGAGTTCGTCTCCTAGCCACCCAAGAGCGTCGGAAGAGGAGAGGTCAATTGAACCGAGATCGAACCCGCGATCGCTTCGGCCAGTCCGACTGGCACAGCGTTGCCAATCTGGCGCGCAATCTCGATCTTCTTGCCGCACCACAAGAAGTCATCTGGGAATCCCTGGAGTCGAGCGGCTTCCCAATGGGTGATCGGCCGATTTACCCGAGCGTCCGGCGTTTCCGCTGTCCACTCGGGGTGGAGGTATTGGCCTTTCTCTGGCTTGAAGAACTCCGTACGGATCGTGAGTGATGGTGCATCCCATCGCATCCGCCCCATCACATCGGTAGTACCGGTGCGTTTGTTACGCCAGCACTCGGGCAAGAGCTCGTCGGGTAGGTCGAAGCGGCCGCCACCGGGAGGGATGACGTCATAGCGCTGTAGCGAGAGGGGTCGAGGATTCCGTCCGAGATGTAGATCCGGCGCCTTGAATGTACCGGGAAGCGACTCGCCAAGAATTTCGACCTGACTGGCTGGAAGTTGAGTTGCGCCTGTCTCGAAAGGGATCCCGACAAAGGCGTCGCGCACTGTACGCCAGGCACCTTCGCCGACTGCAGTCTGAGAGTATTTAGGTACTGGGAGTTCAGGTTGCCCAACGCGAGACCCGACAACGATTGTACGTCGCCGGCGCTGAGGGACACCGAAGTCGGCCGCATTTAGGATTGCCACCTCCATTGAGTAGTCCTGCAGCGCTCCGGACTCGACCTCTTCCACCAGTAGCTGGAACTCGTATGAGGATCGGAATCGGTCAACGTTCTCGATGACGAAGATCTTTGGACGAGCCTGGGTGACTATTCGAACGTATTCCCTCCAGAGGGTGTTACGCGGGTCATCCGGATCCCGAGTACCGAGGTTCGAGAACCCCTGGCATGGCGGGCCGCCCACCACGACATCGGCCTCCGGAACCGAGGCATCGGGCAACGCTGCGATATCGCCCCAGAACACATGATCCTCACCAAAATTTGAGGCATAAGTCGCAGCAGCGGCCAGATCCCACTCGGCGGCGAGAACCGGACGAAAACCCGTGTTCACAAATCCCTGAGTCATGCCCCCGCAGCCAGCGAAGAGATCGATGATCGTATATCGCTCGATGGATTGGTCGTCAGTCATGTGAACCCCATAAGTGTAATTATAGTGATGTAGTCCTGGATCGAAGATCCTACAGAGTGCCGCTGACAGGAATGAGATCTGGTTGTGCCTACCCCACTGCCCGTTGGCCCAGGAGCTCTTTTAGTTCGGCGAATAGGGCGGAGCGGGGTTCCACACGGTGGTCATCTGAGAGCTGCAGGATCTTGTGGCCTGTGCCGTTGCTGAGGTGGAG
>WHTL01000351.1 GCA_009377735.1 Acidimicrobiia bacterium | reverse complement strand
ATCGAACAGATCCCCCTGACGCTCAGCCAATCCCAATGTCATCAGAAGCTCCAGGGTCGAGAACCACAGTCATGTAATTCTCCCACACACCAACCGAAAACGCGAGCACTCACACACGCGAAAGACACCAGCCACCTAGTGGTGGATGCGACTGTCGTGGCAGGACGTCTAGACGTGATTATCGACGGCGAGCTCGATAGCTCCAGCGGAGCCAGCCCGCCTACCCCTTGGCGGTTCGAACTCGTCGTAGATGAAGATGAGGGCTGGGTTGTCTTGTGGATGGAGCCACGCGAATGAGGCGCATAGTTTCACTCGTGCTGTTCGCAATCGGCCTGATGCTATTTACGGGACCTGTCGCTTCACAGTCCGTTGAATGCGAAAGGGACAAGAAGTTTGAGGACTGTGGAGGAGACGACGGCGATAACCGCGGCGGTGGAGGTGGGGATGGGCCAGATTGCCCGACTGAGAGTGATGGTGGTCATTTCCAGTACGGGTGTTGGGGGATGAATTTGCAACCCTACTGCTCCGGGATGGACTTGGGGATCGCTCGCCAGGTGTTCATCCGGGATGTGGAGGACGCCGACGGAGACGACGATACCGACGAATGGTTGGACAACTACTGGGAGTTGAGATGCGTCACCTACGACGATATGGGTTTGGACCCGTGGGAGGTCTGGGCCGGAGTGGATGTGACGTCGGGTGGGATCGGCTCTGAATTGACGGGGACCGAGGAGGTGCCGATCTGGACGGGCTACGAGAACGGCTTCTGGTTGGAGGGTGACACCGAGGCGTACGACAGCGACTCCAGCATCGACACCGCCTACACCGGTTTCGAGGCGACGGTTGAGGTGAGGGCGTGGCCGTCGGAGGTGACGATCGACACTGGCGATGACGGCCCCCTGTCCGGCACCAATGATACGAGTTCCTACACCTTGGAGACAGATGAGTTCGGGGAGGTGGTGACCGGGTCGGAGGAGGATCCGCTGTTCACCCACATGTTCGAGACGAAGGGGACCGATGCCGGTCACGAGTGTGCGTGTTTCCTAGCAGAGGTGGACGCGGTGTGGTCGGGGGAGTATCGCTGGGCGATGGGTGGGCTGACGACCGGCTGGGAGGACTTCGATTACGCGGTGGAGGCGGAACCAACCCTGGTCGCCCTCCAGGTGTGGGAAGTCGTCAGCAGACTCCGATAGGTATTCTGGCGGTATGCTCGTCGTGAAAGTTCACCTGCCCGGGTTGTCTCTTGGTCCTGGCACCGAGGTTGGTTGCAACCGGTATCAGCCGATAAACCCGTCCTGAGCGTTAAGCGTCTCTAAGGATAGATCGCCATAGGTCACATCCATTAGTCCTGGAAAACCTAATATTAGATATTAGTATTTCAAGGGATGGCAATCGACCACATTGACCGTCCTCATGAGCTCGAACGCCTCCGTGCTGCGTTGGCTCGAGCGCCCCATCGATTCGGGTAACGAGTCGATCTGCGCACCTAGTTCGTCCATGCGACCTTCTACCTGATCGATCCGGCCGTCAAGGCGAGTCTCCAGATTGTGGAGGACACCCTGGGTTGCAATATTCGTGTTGGTTGGGAGATGGGGCATCAGCGTGTCTGCTCGATTCGGCCCGGCCACCGTCCCCTCCTGGGATCCACCCAACCGGATCGAGATGGAATAGAGAGGTCCTCATGCCGAGCCCCGGCGATGTGTTGGTCGTTGAATTCGACGCCGATGCGAACGGAACCAGGATCACACGATCCTGTATCGACGCGACGGTCTCCGATAGACCGATGTAGAGGCGGCGGTAGTTGGGCTGTGGTGGGGTGACCTGATCAGGGCATTGGCGAGTAGCCATCGCGACAGCTAGCTGTCGACGGTCTTCTCCAGTCAGGGTAGGAAGCGGAGGCCGTGGGCGGCTTGTTCCGGAGAGTCTCTAAGGCGTCAGTGAACCGGACAGTTCCTCCGGCACCACCGCCGACGCGTTCTAGCGCTTCTCCAAGTGTGGGCCGATCGGCGAACTCGATCAGGTGGCTTTGCAAATACTCCTGGAGGGGCTGGTGGGTGCCACGGGTCGCGAGGCACTGCCTGCTACAACACCTCAACGGCGGCGTCGTGCCCACCAGCACGAGCAAGACGTCTGTCCCGAGTCAGGAAGGGGCATTGGAGTGATTCGGCCAGGGCGACGAAGGTGGCGTCGTAGGCCGAGAGACGGTCACGCAGCTGAAAGGCGCGCCGTCGCAGGGGGTCAGCCATGTTCCAGCGGGTGATGGCCAGGTCGTCGAAGTCACCCAGCGCGTCGGTCGCCCGTGCCGCTCCCAAATGGTTCCTCAGCACCATTCCCCGCAGAGATGACACCACCTCAACATCGATGAGATGTGGGGCATGTAGGTCCTCGGCTTCGATCCGCGTATGGATCTTTTCCGCTCCGCTCGCCATTGTGAGCGCATCCACCAGCACCGACGAGTCGACGACTATCACCTCCCGTCTATCTGATACGCACTCTCCCGCTCCGACCGGGCGGTAGTCACCGGGTCGAGCGATGAATCGCTCGCTCGTTCGGATCTGGCACGAGCGCGAGCGAGGACATCCGACACGGTGGGGCGCTCTACCTCCCGACTGATCACCTCGAGCAGGTAGCTGTTGAGCGATTCCCCCCTCTCCGCGGCGCGAGCCTTGAGAGAGCGTCTCGTCTTATCGGGCACATTCCTGATCTGCAGTAGCGAACTCATTAAATACAGTTTACATGAGAGTACATGCGTTTTGTATGGCAGGTAGCTGCCATCGGGATGGAAACAATCCCTGCGGTGACCCATTGCGGTAGTGGTGACGTTCAAGTCCTCCTCGAGGTTATACTGACGGTATGACTCACCGGGTCGGACCGAAAGGTCAGGTCGTGATACCGAAGGACCTACGAGACGAGCTGTCCCTAGAAGCTGGTGACGAGGTCGATTTCGAGTTGGTGAACGGAGGGGTGGTAGTCACTCCGACACGTCGCCACGAAACCCTGAAGGGGTCTATGGAGGGATCGGGTCTCGTTTCTGCTTTGGAGGCCGATCGCCGCGCCGAGCCCCGGTGACAGTTGTCCTTGACTCGTGGGCCGTTCTGCAATGGCTGGAGGGTCTCGAGCCGGCTGCCAGTCGCGTAGACACCGTGCTGCAGGAACGACCCGTAATGAGCTGGGTCAATCTGGGTGAAGTGTTCTACATCGTGACCCGGTCGGAGGGGGAAGATCAGGCGAGGACCGTTCTCTCACATCTTCGGTCGTTGGTGTCGGCAGACCATGCCACCCCAGACCGGATCCTGGCCGCGGCCCGGATCAAGGCGCACTATCCCATGGCATTGGCGGACGCATTCGCGGTCGCTGCGGCTCTCGAACACGACGCGGCAATCCTCACCGGTGATCCCGAAATAATCAGTGCCGGAGGCAATTGGTCGGTAGAGGACCTTCGCTAGACGGGATTGCAATAGGTGTCAGACGCCGGTGATGACGGAGACTGATGACGGCAGGGTCTTGAAGCCTCATCCTTCGCTTTCGAGAACGTCGATGGCGGACATGGGACCGGACGCTTCAGCGATCCCGGCGTCGGCTGTGACCAGCGGGGTTTCGAGCAATTCGGCAAGAGCCACATAGGCGGCGTCACATATTGTCAAGTTGTTGCGGAGCTCCTTTGGGAAGTCATCAGCAGGCTCCGATAGATATCTTTCCCGATGGTTGTCACATTGTGATCCGGCCCGAGACAGCGCCACGTAGGTTGCGTCGTAGATCGTCAGATTTTCAGCATTGCCTTTGGGACGTTAGTTGGGTCTGTTGGAGAGTAGTCCCTCGACACCATCGATTACGTGGTTGGGGGTTAGGTCCGAGGCGGCGAGGTCGGCCCGATCGGTGGCGCCCGACAACACAAGACAGGTGGCCATTCCCGCACTCTCGCCCATGGCCACGTCGGTTTCGATCCGATCCCCCACCATCAGAACCT
>WHTL01000395.1 GCA_009377735.1 Acidimicrobiia bacterium | reverse complement strand
TGACGTAAAGGTACATCAATGTACATGCGAGTACAAGTGGTCCCTAGGGGCATCAGCGGATAGGGACGGTCGCCGCCGCGACTGACCCGCTAGCATGCGTCGTCGTCCTCCTATCCGCTCACGCCCTATGCCATGCAGGCAACGATCCACCGGGCGGTTGGCATGTGTTCCCATGGGCCGGTTGGGGCCTGGTCGAGGAACCGGTTGCGGAGCTGGGCGAAGACTGTCTCTCCATGGGACAGACTGAGGTTGCGCAGGCGGCCACCATCGGCCATCACCATCCAGAACGTCTCCGCGTCGGGGTGGATGATGGGATGCGCCACAGGAACGTCTCGTTCGACCTCGGCCCCTGCCGTTGTGACTGCGTCGGACAGACGGAGGTGCCAGTCCCGATCGTCTGCGCTTTGTGGGAGTGCCTCTGCGATGACGGCGTCGAGGAGTGCGAATGGGCCGTCGTTCTCGGTCTCGTCCGGCCAGTACATCACAGAAAGGATGCCTCCAGGGCGCAGGGCAGACACCCAGCCGGCCAAGGCGGTGGGCGGATCGGGAAGCTGCTGGAGACCGAATACCGATATCACTGCTGCGGCCGTGCCAGGCCAGCGGGTGTAGAGGTCGAGGGCGTCGCCGTGCAGGAGGCGGGCGCGGGGGTGGGCGGTGATGCGACGGCGCGCACGGGCGAGCATGCCTTGGGAGAAGTCGAGCCCCACGATCTCCCTGTCGGGGTGGGCGGCGGCGATCGCCGGGAGTTCGGGGAAGGTGCCGCAGCACGGCACCAGGATCGGCCCCGGTGGGAGTGGGTGTGTCAGGAGTGCGGTGGTCGTAGTGGCAACCCAAGGCGCGAATCTCGGGACGAAGTAGCGGTCGTACCCTTCAGCCGCCTCGTCCCAGGTCTGTGCCAATAGCTTGGAGCGATCTTCATTCATCGGTTCCCCCCATCGGTTCGACAGGGAGCACGTTACCCGTGTGCTTCATCAACGATGGTCCTTGCGCTTCTGCCAGACGACGCATCCCATAGCGGAACCACCCATCCCCGTAAGGGAGATAGATCCGAACGGAGTGGTCTCTCTCGACGAGCTCGGCTGCGATCTCGGGTCGCACCCCATACAGCATTTCGATGTCGAGCGGACCAAGCGCACTCCGTAGGGACTCGCGTATCACCGAGTCATGGGTGGCCAGGATCGCCTCACCACCGCCGTCGTGGATTCGATGGGCGAGTCGGACGTAGGCAACATCCGTCGGCTCGCCCCACGGGTGGGCGACATCGGGGGGCTCGGGATAAGCGCCCTTGACGAGCCGTATCGGGATGCCCGACTCCACCAGCCGGTCGGCGTCGGTCTCGCTCCGTTTGAAGTTTGCCTGCAGGGTGGCGACAAGCGGCGCGCCCTGCCGGTGAAGACTGGTGGTCAGCTCCATGATGTCGGTGGTGCGTCGCGCTTCCTCGGCACTTATCTCGAGTCTCGCTCCCGGCGGCATTGCCTCCACGACCTGGGCCACCTGGCGACGGCAGAGGTCCAAACCGATGTCCAGACCCAGATGTGATGGGACTATCTCGAGATAGACGTCGGCGTCGAGTGTTGAAAGGGTTTCGGCCGCCTTTCGGTATCCGGCCACAACGCGGGTCACCTGTTCGACATCGGTCGCGCCCTCGCCGAAAAGGTCGAGGCTGACCCCCAACCCCTTCCGGCCCAGATCCTCAATCGCCCCGACGGCTTCGTCCAGGGACATCCCGGCCACATATCTCCGGAGCAGCCGATAGGCCCGATCTTCAAGTGGGGACCACTTCCTCACCGCGGCCTCGAATGGGTCGCTGATGGCAAGGGTGTAGAGCAGGCGGCGCCGCCAAGACGAGGTCATTGCCAATCCACCTTATTGCAAGCCGGTAGACCGTCGCCTCAGGTGACGAGGACTACCTTGCCCTTGGACCGGCGTTGCTCGATCGCCTCGTGTGCCCGCCATGCCTCGGCCAGTGGATACTCGTCGACGAGCACCCTCACGGTGCCGTCGGCGGCCGTCTGCAAGGCTCTCGACTCCAGCGTCCGGATGTCGTCGATGCGGGTACCGAGCAGACTGCTCACAGTTAGCCCTCCACTCAGGATGTCCTTGTTGGTCACCCGCGTTGCCTCGCCGCTCGACCAGCCGAAGATGACCACCCTTCCACCCATTGCCAGCGATTCGAGAACCTCGCGACCCACCTCGCCGCCCACACCATCGAGGAGATGGGTGGGAGCGTCCCCGTTGAGGCTGTCCGAGATTCGTTTCGCCCATTCGGGCTCGGTGGAGTCGATGGCGATGACGTCGAGTCCGGACAGGGTGTCCTTCTTTCGTTCCCCGCCGTATAGCCCCACGGCGCGAGACCCCTCGGCCACTGCCAGCTGCACCAGTTGGTTTCCCAACCCGCCGGATGCGCCCGGGACCACGACGATGTCACCCTTCCCGATCTGGGCGGCACCCATGATCCATTTGCGCGGTCCGTCCGGTCCCAATCTGAGCGACCGCCTCGGAGCTGGTGACGTGGGTGGGCACGCGGTGTAGCGACTTGACGGCGACGACCGCGGCCTCGGCGTAACCACCCGGGTCAGGACCGAGATGGGCTACGACTCTCTGGTCGAGCCAGTCCGTCCCGACAACGTCGCCGACGGCATCAACGATCCCCGCCACCTCCCGCCCCGGCGTTGTTGGCAGTTCGGGGGCCGGCATCGTGGGTGGCCAGTCGCCACTCCGGATGGATGTGTCCACCGTGTGAACACCGGCAGACTCCACCCGGATCCGGACCTGGCCCTCCGCCGGCTCCGGGTCGGGAACTTCCTCGAACAGGAGGTTCTTTGCGGGTCCGAACTCGTATTGTCGTATCGCTCTCATGAGCGGTCCCTTCATCTGTCTCAGGTGGTGTGCCTCCCAACCTACAACTTAAAGTCAACTTTAAGTCAAGTGGTTGCCGAGAAGGGTCCGCTTGTCTCAGGAAACGGCTGTGATGACGTAGACGGGGTGGACGCCGAGCAGACGATTGGGAGCGGGACGGGTCAGTCCCACCGCCCACTCCACGTCGTGGAGTCTGCGGATCCGGATCTGTGTCCAGCCCGCCTCGGCGACGAGTTCCACCAAATGCTCCGGATGGGTGCCTCCGCCGAGAGGTAGCGACGACCGCAGCTC
>WHTL01000360.1 GCA_009377735.1 Acidimicrobiia bacterium | reverse complement strand
TTTGTGTGGGGGGAGCTCTGTATCGGAACAGGTTTTCGAGGCTGCCCGCGATGAGCTTGGTGACAGTGGAGTTGTCGAGATCAGCGCAACCATTGGGTACTACACCCTGATGGGCTATGTGATGACATCGGCCGGGGCATGTTGAGGATGGTGTCCTGCTTGACTCAATGCCCATCGGGTGGCGGACCCGACCTTGATGTGTGCCACTCGGCAGACATCGTATATCGTGTAGGATCAAGTCTGTTGAGCTAGGAGGACGGTTGATTTATTCGAGTGCGCCCCGGACGCAGATGGCTGCTCCCGGTGGAAGTGCAGGCGAATCTGGCGGGAAGACACCTGTGATCGATATCCACTGCCACCGTGAGTGTGCCGCCGCCGGTGAGATGATGTCGGCCGAATCCGAGCGATTGGGTCGGATTCCGCTTTCCTTTGGCAGTGAGCTGACCAAGGAGGTAAATCGGCGCCAGCTCAGCACGATCAGACCGATGATGGAGTCGGTCGATGTGCGTCTTGCCGCCATGGACAAGGCTGGGGTCGACATCCAGGCGCTCTCCGTGTCGCCCTACCAGATGTTCTATTGGGCCGAGCCGGAGGTGGGTTTGAAGTCATCCCGGATGGTCAACGATGACCTGGCCGAACTCGTCGCCACCCACCCCGATAGGTTCATGGGACTCGGTACCGTCCCCCTCCAAGACACGGAGGCAGCGGTGGGGGAGCTGGATCGTTGCGTAAACGAGCTGGGCTTTCGTGGGCTGGAGATCGCAACCAATGTCGAGGGGGAGGAGCTCTCATCGACGCGGCTCGAGCCTTTCTGGGCAGCGGTCGAGGAGCACGGTGTCGTCGTCTTCATCCATCCCACCGGCTTCACTCAACCGGATCGGCTCGATCACCACTACTTCTTCAACGTGGTCGGGCATCCAATCGAGAACACCCTTGCTATCGCCAACCTCATCTTCGGTGGTGTGATCGAACGTCATCCCGATCTGAAGATCGTGGTAGCCCATGGTGGTGGCTATCTCCCGGCATATGCGGGACGCATGGACCACGCCTACCACGCCCGTGAGGACGTGAGAGAGGGATTACCCAAACCACCGGGCGAATACCTCAAGAAGTTCCATTTCGACACCATGGTGTTCGAACCCGATCAAGTCGGGTTCCTAGTAGAGAAATACGGGGCATCCCAGGTGATCCTTGGTACCGACTACCCCTATGACATGGGGGAGGAGGACCCCGTGGGATTGGTGAAGCGGACAGCAGGTCTGGACGACTCCCAGCGCGACCTGATCTGTGGAGGCAATGCAGCCCGTCTTCTGGGACTGGCATGACGCCGACTGTGAGGAGACTTCATGGATGACAGTATCGGGCTGGCCGTAATCGGCTGTGGGACCATAGGGCGGATCAGGGCAGAGTTGGCTCGTGAGACTCGAGCTGTCGGGTGGCTCGGTCTGTGCGATATCGACGAAGAGACCGCCGAGTTGCTGGCGGCGGACACCGACGCCGACTTCGTTACCACCGATTTCAAGGTGTTGCTGAACCGGCCCGAGGTGACTGCCGTCATCATCGCCACGGCGGAAAACGAGCATGTGGAACCGGTTATGGCTTCTGCGGCTCTGGGGAAGCCGATGTTCATCGAGAAGCCCCTGGCCACCGACCCGGTGGAGTCGGCCCGGGTCCTCGCCGAGATCGAGAAGAACGATGTCGACGCCGTCATCGGGTACACCCAGCGGTTCAGACGTCGTTTCCTCACCGTCAAGCAACGACTCCGCGACGGTCAGATCGGTGACGTGACCAGTGTGGTGACACGTGCCTTCATGAACCAGATGGTCCCAATCGCGACGCTCCGAAAGACCGATCAACGATCGAACCTCACCCCCATGGTGGTTTCGGGCACTCACAGCCTCGACATGTGTATGTGGTTGATGGAGGGGAAGACACCGGTCGAGGTTTACGCCCGATCGGTGGATCACAGATTGCGGGAGCTGGGGACCAAGGACGCCACGTTTGGCTTGTTCACCATGGATGACGGGACCCTCCTGAGCATGAACATAAGTTGGGCGCTCCCCACCGTCTGGCCGGGAGCCGTGTATGGGCTGGAGATTGGCATCGTGGGCACCCAAGGTGTCATCGATATTGAGGACACCCACCGCGATGTGATTCTCGCCAGCGAGGTCGCCCAGCCCGCCGGCTACACATCGAAGGGATTCGCACCGGATGCCCCCCGCCATGTCGACTTCATCGGCAGCTACCCGCCAGGGGACCTTTCGGCCGGCTTGCTCTGGGGACCGATGCGTGAGGAAACCCACACCTGGTACAACCGGCTGACCAAAGGGATCGACACTCCCCATGCCACCGCAGCCGAAGGCCACCGCAACCTACTCCTCACCATGGCGATGGATCTCTCTGCCCGCACCGGGAAACCAGTCCCGATGCCAATAGCTCCCGAAGACCTACTCTGAAGACCAAGAAAGGAACCATGGAACAGCTCAACATCGGAATCATCGGAACGGGCTGGTGTGGTGGTATCCGCGCCGTCACCTCCGTCAACAGTGCGCTGGTCGGGCCGCTTCATATTGCCGAGATCGATCCCGATCGTCTGGAGGAGATGAAGACCCTGGTCGAACCCGTCACCGCCACCACCGATTGGGAACAGCTCGTTGCGGATCCCGATATCCAGGCGATCATGATCTCGGCAACGCCCGAGTCGATCCATGCACCAATGGCCAAAGCCGCTTTGAGCGCAGGCAAGCACGTTCTACTCGAGAAGCCGATGGCGATCTCGTTGGCCGAGGCCGACGAGTTGATAGAGATTGCCGAGTCGAAGGACCTTAAGTTCACCATTGGTTACTCCCAGCGGTTCAACTCCAAGCAGGCCCTGGTGAAGAGGAGTCTCGGCGACGGCACACTCGGGGACCCCGTCAGTGTGCTGATCAGCCGACATATCGCAAGGTCGCTTGGTGCCAAGATCGGGACTCGCGGGAAGTTCTCGCCTGCGGTGATGGAGTCGACACACGACATCGACTTCTCGTTGTGGTGTCTCGAGCCCCGCAGACCCGTCCGTGTCTACTCCCAGATGGCGTGGGGCGCCCGGAAAGAGGACGGCGTCGCTGATGTGCAGTATGTAACCATCACCATGGACGACGGAGTGGTGGTCAACATCGGAGGTGGTTGGTCGCTGCCACCGGGATATCCCAACTTCTCGACTACCTGGATCGAATTCATCGGAACAGACGGTGCCCTCCTGCTGGACGCCAGCCACAAGGACATCGTGATGAACACCATGTCAAATGGGATCCAGTTCCCGATCTCGACCATGCCTGGCGAGTTCGTTGATCACGTCTATGCCGGCCCGATGGAGCGAGAAACTCAGCACTTCCTCGAGGCGATTGCATATGACCGTCCCGTGATGGTGGATCCGCGTCTGGCCCGCCTCACCATGGAGGTGTATCTCGCCGCCGACCTGTCGGCGGAGCGCAACCAGGTGGTGGAACTCCCCCTGGATCGAAGTGCGCTGTCACCCGACCTAGCCGGTTCGGTCACTAGCTGATCGTAGAGAATCCCACCATTCACCTGCCAGGGCGAGACGCAGGAGGTGGAGGGCGGCGATCACCGCGTAGGAGCGGGCATGCTCCCCGCTGCCGAAGAATCTGATGCTGTGTTCGTCGGCATGCTCGGGAGTCTCCACGAAGTAGGTAAAGATGCTGGCGGGTTGGCCGGAGTCGTCGACCAATACCGGATCCGATATCCCGATG
>WHTL01000135.1 GCA_009377735.1 Acidimicrobiia bacterium | reverse complement strand
GACCGTTGAACTGCCATTTCTGGGGGACTCCGTCCCCCAGACTCCCAACGGCTGCCTCTGCCTCACTTCTCGTGTGGTCGGGGCCGTCCGATTTCACCCCCGCGACTTGGTGCCTGTCTGTCGTGTCGGGGTGGCTGTCGGGTTTGCTGTGACCTCGACCTGGTGTTTTACCTAGTCGTGGGCTTCGCCGGTGGATTGCTCGCCGCGGTGCACGGTTTCGCACCCACCACCACGACATCTGCACCACCACCCACGTTCGGGAGTTTGTGATCATCGCTCGTGACGGCACACCCGGCCCGTAATCTCGGCGACTCAGACGTTCCCCAGCAGCTTGTCAGGCTTCGGTTGGCCTGGCCTTGTTGGGTACGGCGGGGCTGCCTCCGTCCCCCAGACCTCCAACGGCTGCCTCTGCCTCACTTCTCGTGTGGTCGGGGCCGTCCGATTTCACCCTCGCGACTTGGTGCCTTTCTGCCGCTTTGAGGGAATCGTCGGGGTTGGCGGTGATCGCGTTCGAAGTTCCCCGCTGCCTCGCAGTTGCCAGGCAAACGTGACATCGCAAGTCAGGTTTGATCACATGCCTCTGGCCCTGATATTGGTCGTGGCAAGTTCGTCAGGGCGGCTTGATGTCTTGGCGAGAAGAGTCCTGTCGCGGATCATGCAACATGTAAGATTGGCGGCATACTTGATGGGAGGTGCTTAGGATGCCACCCGTACATGTTGCTTGAGCAATCGATTTCGCAGGTTAGTGTCCCGTCGCAGAACACCAGGGACCACCGTTGAGCGTTGATACGTTCTTGCTGCAGACGCTCAATGGAGTCAGCTTTGCGGGGCTCCTTTTCCTCCTCGCCAGCGGGTTCACCCTCACCTTTGGTCTGATGAACATCGTCAACCTGGCCCACGGTGGGTTCTATCTCGTCGGTGGGTATATCGGGATGACCACTGCCCTCACCACTGGGAGCTTCTGGCTTGGTGTGTTGGCAGGGGCCCTCGCCGTCGGGGCAATTGGCGCGGTAGTGGAGAGGGGGCTGTTGCGACAACTCAGGGGGCAATCGACGGCCGAGGTGCTGCTCACTGTGGGGATCGTCCTCGTGTTGGGGGACCTGGCGCTCGCCATCTGGGGAGGCGACCCGCGCACCGTTCCCATCCCCGAGTATCTGTCGGGGGCAACCGACCTCGGTTTCACCGTGTATCCCACCTTCCGTCTCTTCGTGGCGGTGGTCGCAGTCATCGTCGGTGCCACTCTCTGGTTCCTCGACCGCCGCACCAGGGCGGGTGCCATCGTCCGTGCGGGTGTGGATGATCGCGAGATGATCGCGGCTCTGGGGATCAACATAAACCTCGTCTTCACGGGTATGTTCGTCTTCGGTGCATTCCTCGCTGGTTTCAGTGGTGTGATGGGTGGCGCTTTCCTTGGGCTGGTTCCCGGCGCCGAGATTGAGATCCTCCTCTTTGCAATGGTGGTGGTCATCCTGGGCGGTCTCGGTAGTCTCCCGGGGGCAGCGGTCGGTGCCATCATCGTTGGGCTCGCCGACTCCTTCGGTCGAGCGCTGATACCGGAGCTCTCCTTTTTCACACTGTTCGCACCCATGGCGATCGTGCTCTTTCTCCGACCCCAGGGGCTGCTGGGGAAGCGGATATGAGCGGCTGGTCTCTGACCACGAAGGTGAAGCTGGGGCTGTTGGTGATTGGACTGGTGCTTGGTGGCGCCATCCCCTACATGGTGAGTCCGTTCATGGTGGGCATGCTCACCCTGGCGTTGATCCTCGGTTTGTTGGCGATGAGTGTCGACCTTTTGGCAGGATTCGGTGGGCTCATCCCACTCGGTCACGCCGGGATCATGGCAACGGCCGGATATGGGGTTGGATACGTGGCGGTCCGTCTGGACGGCAGCTATCCCCAGCAGATTGTTACCGCGCTGGTGGCCAGTCTTGTGGTGACTGCGATCTTCGCTGCCATGGCCATGCGCACCAGGGGTATCTACTTCATCATGATCACCACGGCCCAGGGCATGATCGTGTGGGGGTTGGCGCTCCGCCTTTCCAGAGTCACCGGTGCCGAGAACGGCCTTCGGGGCATCATCCGACCTCCGGTGGTTGGCGCCTATTGGAAGTACTACTACCTATGTCTGGTGGTAGTCGCCCTCAGCGGCGCCCTTCTCTGGGTCATCACAAAATCTCCCTTCGGGTTGGCGCTTCGTGGTCTACGGGAGAGCGAGGAACGTCTGCGCGCCATCGGCTACAACGTGGCACTGCACAAGTTCTACGCATTCACCCTCTCGGGGTTCTTTGCGTCGATAGCGGGCATTCTCTTCGTCTACCGCGATCAATTCATCAGCCCCGCCGCCTCGGAGTTCCTTTTCTCGGCTAACGGGGTCCTCATGACCATTCTCGGGGGTATCGGGACCCTGATTGGGCCGTTGTTGGGGTCCACCATCATCGTGCTGATCGAGAACGTCCTCAGCTCATACATAGAACGCTGGCCCACCCTCCTGGGCATCGTCTTCATCATCACCATCCTGTTCGCGCAGAAGGGTCTGGTGGGTCTCCTCAGCCAGCAGTGGAACCGCCTCCTCAATCGACGCTCCCGGACCACAGATCAGATTTTCACCGACGATCAGCTACCCACCCCCGTTACAGAGCAAGGAGAAGACTGAGATGGGAAAGAAATGGAAAGACACCAAGAGACGAAATACTGGTCTCCTATTGCTGCTCACACTGGCGATGGTGCTCGCCGCCTGTGGTGCCCCCGGCGGTGACGAGGTCGTGCCGACCACAGCCGCAGGTGGTGGTGCCGACACCACCACTGCCGCTGCCGATACCACCGCCGCTGGCGGAGACACGACTGGCGGCACCGAAACCACCGCGGCCCCTGGCGGCGACGGGGCCACCATCCGGATCGGGGTGCTTGCACCCGTCACCGGGACAGTCGCCTTGAGTGGCCAGGACATGCTCGACGGCTTCAACCTGTACTGGGAGCAACAGGATCAGATGTCGGGCGATATCCAGATCGAGATCATCCACGAGGACAGTGCCGGTGACCCCTCGACGGGACTCAACAAGGCGCAGCTCCTCGTCGGAAACGAGAACGTCGATATGATCGTCGGTCCGCTCCTCGCCAATGTCGGTCTCGCCGTCGCTGAGGAGATGAGCCGTGAGGGAGTACCCCTTTTCCTCCCGATCGTCTCCGCCGATGATCTGACCCAACGGCAACGTCTCGATGGTGTGATCCGGATCGGCGGATGGACCAGTTCCCAAACCACCCACCCGATGGGCCAGTGGGCCTACGACCAGGGCTATGAGAGGGTGGTCACGCTCTGCACCGACTATGCCTTCGGTCACGAGAACTGTGGTGGCTTTTCCAACACCTTCACCGATGCCGGTGGAGAGATCGTGGAGCAGTTGTGGAACCCGCTCGGCACCCAGGACTTCTCGACCTACGTCACCCAGATCCGTGACGCCGATGCCGATGCGGCGTTCGTGCTCTCGGTGGGCGCCGACTCGACCAGGGTGGTGCAAGCCTGGTCGGACTTTGGACTGAAGGGGGAGATACCCATGCTCGGTGGTGAGACCACCCTCGACCAGTCGCTCCTCCGCAACATGGGCCCCGAGGCGGAGGGTCTCATATCTACCGGCCACTATGCCGAAGGACGGGACTCGGCCGAGACTCAGCAGTTCGTCGATGCCTACGACGAAGCCTATGGACAGCTCCCCTCCTACTACTCGGTGGGTATGTACACCGGGGCACGCTGGATCGACCAAGCTATCCAGGCAGTGGGTGGTGACATCAGCGATCAGGAGGCCTTCCTCACCGCCATCCGGGAGGTCCAGTTCGACGACACCCCGTTGGGCCCTGTCTCTCTCGACGACTACGACAACCCGATCCAGAACGTCTACATCCGTGAGGTCCAGACCCGCGAAGACGGACGGCTCTGGAATGTCCCCATTGAGACGTTCGAGAATGTGAGCCAGTTCTGGGAGTACGACCCCGAGGAGTTCTTGGACCATCCCGTGTACAGCCGGGAGTACCAGGGCAACGGGGTCTGGCCGGAGCCGAATCCGGGTTGATGAGTCCTACTCCCGTCCTCTCGGTCGAAAGCGTGCACGTCGCCTTTGGTGGCGTGCACGCCGTCGACGATGTCTCCCTCGTCGCTGACGAGGGTTCCCGGTGGGCGGTGATCGGACCCAACGGAGCCGGTAAGACCACGTTGTTTCGTGCGATCGCCGGCGAGGTGTCGCCAACCTCGGGACGGGTCAATCTGCTCGGTGAGGATGTCACCGAGATGGCACCCCACCGACGGGTTCACCGCGGATTGGGACGCACCTATCAAGTGACGAATCTGTTCCCGGCGCTCACCGTGGAGGAGAACCTGGCGATCGCCGCAATCGGGACAAACCCGAGGCGTTTCCGTTCCTGGTTCCCGTTGCGGATGGGAGCCGATACCGGTGGCCGGGTCGTCGATGTCTTGGAGAGGGTGCAACTCATCGACAAACGTGAACATCGGGTGGATGAGCTATCCCACGGCGAGCAGCGCCAGCTCGAGTTGGCGATGGGTCTTGCCGCACAACCCAAGCTGCTCCTCCTCGACGAGCCGGCGGCCGGATTGTCGGCAGCGGAACGGGGACTGATGCGTCAGCTCATCGAATCCCTGCCGAGTGATCTGACCGTCATACTCATTGAACACGACATGGGTCTCGCACTAGATCTGGTTCAGCACGTGATGGTTTTGGACAATGGCGCGGTCCTCGCCTCGGGCTCCCCCACCGATATCCGGGAGAACGAGGACGTGCAGGCCGTATACCTCAAGGTGGACTGATGCTGATAGTCGAAGACCTTCACAGTTTCTACAGCACCGCCGAGATTCTGCGCGGTGTGAACCTGGAGGTACAGGACGGCGAGTGCGTAGTGATGCTGGGACGAAACGGAATGGGCAAGACCAGCCTGGTGCGATCCATCGCCGGTACCGCCCCACCAGCGATCGCCTCCGGTGGCGTGTCTTGGAACGAGGAGCACCTCGAGTCCTTGTCCAGCCACGAAGTCGCAAGGAGGGGCATTGGCCTCGTTCCTCAAGGACGTCACATCTTTGGAAGTCTCACTGTCGAAGAGAACCTCACGGTGGCGAAACGGAATGGCGATGACCCCGGGTGGGATTTGGACCGGGTCTACGGGTTCTTCGGGCGCCTAGCGGAGCGTCGCACCCAATTGGGGAGCAGTCTCTCGGGTGGGGAGCAGCAGATGCTGGCGATTGGTCGAGCCCTGATGACCAACCCGGAGCTCCTCCTCATGGACGAGCCCTCCGAGGGACTCGCTCCCCAGGTGGTGGGACAGGTGAGAGAGGTCGTCGAGGAACTCAAAAGGGAGAACCTCTCCATCTTCCTCGTCGAGCAGAACCTCGGTTTCGCCCTGCGGACGGCCGACCGCATCTACATCCTCGGCGAGAATGGTGTCATCGTATGGGAGGGAACCCCCGCCGAACTCGATGGCGATGATCAAGCAAAACGCACTCACCTGGGGATCTAAGTAGTCCCGGTGGAGTGAACCACGGGCCGGTGGCCCGGTGCGGAAACCCCAGACGCATAACGCGACCAAGGCTGCGACCTCCACCAGGAAGGCCAGAAGGTCATGACGTTGATGTCGGTCAGGAGACGAACCGGAAGGTGAGCGGGTAGCGGTACTCCTCACCGCGGCTGGCTGCGAGGCCTCCCATGATTACGAGTACCACATAGGCGATCCCGACGGCGATGAGCATGAAGATACCGATAAATACAAAGATGAGTAGAACAGAGATCCCGATCCAGATGAGCCAGGTGAGGTTGAAGTTGAGGGCTTCGACGGCGTGACGACGGACGAACGGGCTGTTGTTCCCCTGAATCAGTAATACGACGAGCGGCCCGAGGAGACCGAGTGCTACATAGGCGGCCACGAAAGCGCTGAGATGGGCGCCCATGGCCCAGTTTCTCTCGCTCTCCGGCGAGAGAGTCCCCGCTGGTGTGTTCCGTGGAGTACCGGGACTACTCAATGGTCACCTCTCTTCAGACCGATTTCGTTGTATCCAGATTACTGCCTTGTCCATCCGATTTGGAGGGGTTCGTGTGGCCCGTTCAAATCGACGACCCCGAGTGGACCATTTCGTTCCTGAAGCAAGATCGGAAAGATCTGGGAGACAATTATGGGCGAAGACGGAATCTATCTCGATGAGGAAGGTCTGGCGGGGGTCGTGGCCGACCTGCGGTCCGAGGCGGCGGCTCTCGACGTTGTCGTGGTGGTGGGAGACGGGGGTGACTTGGGTTACAAGATGGACACCGCAGCGTCCGATCTGGGAAGCGATGCTGCCTTCTCTCTGACCAACCTGTCCTCCTTGGTGACCGCATTGGCAACCGCATTGGAATCCGCTGGCGTCTCCACCGTCGAGACCGATGCCAACATTGTTAGAGTCACCGGCGCGGCGGTTCCGGTATGACCTGGTGGCGGCTCTGATGGGAGTTACAGTGATGCGTCCCATACCGGACGGTGGGGGCGGGGGGTCTCGTGTCCCGACGTGGCTGAAGGTGGCTGCCGACAACGCTACCGCACTCAGGGAGGTCTTTGGTACTGCTGTGGGAGATGTAGACGACGTGGCGACTGCGGTGGGAACGAAGACCGAGTCGGCACTGCCTTCTGCCTACACGAGCGTATCAGCCACCGCGGCCACGACCTATGGGTCGGAGTTGACCGGGGTAATCTCGTTCTTGGGAGAGGAGATCACCTTGGCTGGGACCCGGCTCTCGGAATATGCCGCAGCTATAGGTCCGGTCAAAGATCGTGTGGTGGAGTTGGATGGTGAGATTTCCGCCGCCATCGGAGCCTACTCCGATGCCCTCACTGAGGAACGAATTCTCCCAGATGACGCCGAAGATTCCGTGGTGCAGGCTGCGGCCGACTCGGTCTCCAACCGTTCTGCCGAGCTCTCCAGGTTGCGAGGGCTGCTCTACGACCAGCTGGACGAGGCGTATGGATTGGATCGGTCCTATGCAGCGCAGCTGGACATGGTCACCGCCGATATCAGGGACACCGGTGTTCGTCTTGGTGTGGTCGCCGGCAATGTTCGCAACGGTGAGCGGGTCACCGTTGCCATCGGCACGCTCACTTCTGAGACGGAGTCCGATGCCGAAAGCACGCCACTCGATGACGAGGAACTTGCCGAACAGCACGCCCGAGACCTCGAGCAAGCCATAGCGGACGAGGACTGGGACGAGGTGGAGCGCATCCTCGCCGAGATGGAGGTTCACAACGACAACCCCGAATACGCCGAGGCGTTTACCAGGGAGTTGGGACCCGTAGGAGCCGCCAAGCTGCTGGAGGCCGCCCAGGAGCTCGATGACGAGGAAACGATAAGGGTGATCGACGTGGTGAACGACACCCTCATGAATGGCCTAGCCGAATACGAAACCGGGGAGATGGTGGAATGGGTCGATGCCTTCGCCGAGGAGGACGGCGAGGACCTCGATGTACTTCCCCTGCTGCTGGCGACCGATGAGGGTGATGGGAGGGTGCACGCCTATGCCACCAAGTACTTGTTCCGGCCGGAGTATTTCCCAACCATCGACTACGAGCTCATCCAAGAGCTCACGGGCTACGACTTCGAGGACTCGAACTTCGAGGAGTTCCTCGCTTCCCAGATCGACCCAGAAGCACTTATCGACGTGCTCTCCACGGTCGATGAGCTGGACGCCGCGTACATCATCGCCGTTCTCTTCCCGGTAATACCGCGTACCTCGATGGACGAAAGACTCCAACTGTTCGAGGACGTGCTCGCCTATGCGGCTGACCCGACCAACGATGCCGACCCCGACGTCTTGGTATCTCTCCTCGACTGGGCCAGTGGAGAGTTCGCCGACGACTACCTCGATGATGCGCTCCGTCAGTACTTCTCCGATCCCCAGGCAGTGTCCTATCTCGTCGATCTCGCCGCCAAAGGATTGATCGACGGTGACCAGTGGGTGATCATCACCGTGGCAATGGGTGAGGCGGGTCTGTCCGAGGAGACGATAGACGTGCTTCTTCAGCAGCATCTCGTGTTCTTGCTGGAGGACGACTCCATGTCTGCGGACGACGCAGCCCGTCGTATGGGTTTGCTCCTCAACTTGATCGAGGCAAGTGGGATCGAAATCGACTATGACTTCT
Organism: Acidimicrobiia bacterium; assembly: GCA_009377735.1. Lineage (GTDB taxonomy): Bacteria > Actinomycetota > Acidimicrobiia > Spongiisociales > ZC4RG35 > WHTL01. Next base: position 1,608 of record WHTL01000135.1, on the reverse strand, counting down.
GGAACGAGGTGATACGTCAAGGTTTCGAATTTCTCGCCGGAGAGATTCCCGGCGGTTCCCAAGCGCTCAATCTGGTCACGGGGTGGATGGAGGCTGCGGAGGATGCTCAACAGAAGCGGGAGGATCTCGCCGGAGAGTTCAACGAACGTCAACTCAACAAGCTGATCGCCTTCCAGATTCTGCTTGCAGAGGATGGCTTGCCACCTGAAGTGGAGGAAGCCATAGAGGGGCTCCCCGCCGAGGACTTGGAGGGTCTCGATCCGGATGACCCCACCGATTTGTTCGAAATGATTGGCCTACTCGATGACAGCGAAAACGAGGCAGTTCAGGACTGGATCGATGACCTCAATGACCTGGCTGACCTTGTCAATGACGAGAGGGATCTGGGTCTCGGCGGGTAGGACGATGATCAGGTTCTGGGGGACGACAGAATGATGAGGACTAACCTGATGAACGGTGATATCGATGGCAGTGCTGGTAGGTCCGATCTATTTCCGTACTGACACCAGCTCATCTGAGCGCTGACCAACGTCCTACCGGGTGTCAATACGCCACTGCAACGGCCTGTCCGATCGTCTCCGGCATCTCGAGGGCTCTGAGCATGAAATGTGCCACGTCGGCCCGCGCGCAACGGAAGCTGTTCGGTACGTTGTGTCCGAAGGCAGTCCGATAGGTGCCGGTGAGGGGCTGATCGGTTAGTAGAGGAGCGCGCACCGCGGTCCAGTCGAGCCCACTGCTTCTCAGGACGTCCTCCATCATGGCCACGTCGACGAAATGTTCACCCAAGACGAGCTTGGCCAGAGGCGTGTTGAAATAGCGGTTGAGAACTCCCGCCCCCGGCTCTCTCTTCGGTGGGTTTGGCCGAGTGGGGGTGGGCACGACAGAGATACCCGCTCCACTGACGACAAGAAGACGACGAACATCGGTCTTCTCCATGGCATCGACTATCGATTTGGTCCCCCTGGTGACGATCCCCCATTCGTGCTTTGCCCTCGGGCCAAGCGCCGAAAGCACGGCATCGGAATCCTTGATGGCAACCTCCATCGCGCCGGGGTCGGGATGCTCCAGATCGACGGTGACCGCGGGTACGTGGTGACGGAGCTTGTCGGGGTTGCGGACTGCCGCGGTGATCTCATGACCTTCCTCAAGACCTTGCTCCACCAGGTGCCCACCGATGCCGCCGGTAGCGGCGAAGATGGTGAGTCTCAAGATGTTCTCTCCGTGTTGATCCCGTTCTTGGGGCTATCGAGGATGCTCTGCAGCTTGTCGGGGTTGCTGATGGCATGGACCGTCTGCACCTTGTCGTCAACGATGTCGACCGCCACCACGACCACCGGTGTGCCCTTGTTGAGTAGCAATGTCCCATACTGCCCGTTGACATCGACAGGCCGTTGGTCCAACACTCTTGAGGGATAGAAGAGCTCGGCGATCGCCTCCCCGCCATAGACCGGCTCCAGGACGGCTCGTGCCTTCCCCCCGCCGTCGGTGTAGGCAACGGCGTCCGTCGCCAGCAGGTCGATCAAGTTGTCCAGGTCCCCCCCGGCGACAGCCTCAAAGAACCGGGCCGAGATCTCGTTTCGCTTCTGCTGTGACGCTTCGAAGCGGGGT
>WHTL01000305.1 GCA_009377735.1 Acidimicrobiia bacterium | reverse complement strand
CTAGGAGCTGGGCGCGGCGGCCGAGCTGTTGGCGACGGCCCGGATCTGCGACGTACGCCGGCGCGTGCAGGCTCATCGCCCGACCCCCTCCCCGTAGTTAGGGCACAGAACCACGGCGTCGCCGGTAGCCGCCAAAAGATCCTCGGCGGCGGCGAACACCTTCAGCACCCCATCAGGACGAGTCAACGAGAACACCGACGCACGACCCACCGGCCGGGACTCCACGAGACCGCAGTCGCGCAGACAAGCCAAATGCTTGGAGACCGTCGATTGGGCAAGACCCAGGTGAGCGGTCAGCTCGCCCACGTTGTGCTCCCCGAGCAACAGGTGCCGCAGAATCGCCACCCGCGACGCATCGCTCATGCCCCGGAAAAGACTGGCAGCCGCGTCCGCGGCCGCAGACTCGTCGAACACCTCTGGGCTGCCGCTCGTCCGTAATGCACTCATCGCTACTCAGCGATATTATCGCTCAACGACCAATCGTCAAGCTTTGCCCTCTGCTTCACCATGTTCCACCAAACCCGGGGACGTTGGGGAATTGGGTGAAGAAGGACTGGATCGAGCGGGGCGAGACGCTTATTATAGTCCCCTATACTATCTGCGGACCAAGGAACACGATGGCACACACGATACGTAAGAAGTCCAAGCTCCTCGGTCGGGTGCGTCGTCTCAAGGGGCAGGTGGAGGCTGTGGAGCGGGCCCTGGAGGATGAGCAGGAGTGCTACGAGGTGCTGCGACTGGTCGCGTCGATCCGGGGAGCGGTGAATGGCCTGACGGCCGAGGTGATGGAGGATCACATCCGCAATCACGTGGTCGATCCCAACAATGAACCGGATCCGATGAAGGCGCAGGGAGCCGACGAGCTCATCGAAGTCGTACGCAGCTACCTCAAGTAAAAGCCGAAGGGAGAGACCTCTTGACTGATCACAGAACCCACGACCAACCGCACGCTGACTGCATCGAGTGCTTTCCGCCTCGAGAGCGCTCCACCGACGGAACCGAGGAAGGCCAGGAGCGGAAGCTCTTTGGGTTTCTTCCCCTCGCCGATGTGTTGAGGGTCCTCTTTGTGGGCCTCGCGGCCCTGGCAGTGTGGTTGGAGCTGTGGGAACCGTTCGAACAGGTGAGTGTCATCGGCGTGGTGGGGGTCGTCGTCGGTGCATGGCCCTTCCTCAAAGAGGCGGTCGAGAACCTGATGGAACGGCGGATGACCATGGAGTTGTCCATGACTATCGCCATCGTCGCCGCGGCGCTCATTGGGGAGTTCATCACCGCTCTCATCATCGCCATCTTCGTGCTTATCGCGGAGATCCTGGAGGAGCTGACCGTTGATCGCGGTCGCCAGGCGATCAGAGAGCTGTTGGATGTGCTTCCCAACCGGGTCTCGGTGAGACGGAACGGACGCATTGAAACGATCCCCGTTGAAGAGCTGGAGCTGGGAGAGACCGTGCTGGTTGATCCCGGTGGCAACATCGCCATGGATGGTGTCGTTGTAGACGGGCACTCGTTTGTGAACCAAGCGAGCATCACTGGGGAGTCCATGCCCGTCGAAAAGGTCGAAGGTGCTGAGGTCTTTGCTGGAACGGTCAATCAGTCCGGAGCTCTTGAGGTAAGGGTCGAGGCGATAGGCAGAGACACCAGCTTCGGGAAGATCATCGATGCCGTGGAGAAGGCCGAGCGGTCCCGGGCGCCGGTTCAGAGACTGGCCGACCGCCTCGCCGGGTATCTGGTTTACTTCGCTCTGGGCTCGGCATTGATCACGTTTTTGGTCACCCGTGACGTGAGGTCGACCATCTCGGTTGTGATCGTGGCCGGTGCATGCGGGATTGCCGCCGGGACACCACTGGCGATCCTCGGGGGCATCGGTCGGTCGGCGCGTCTCGGCGCCATCGTCAAAGGGGGAGTGCACCTCGAGAACCTGGGTCTGGTCGACACCGTGGTGCTCGACAAGACAGGCACGCTCACCTTTGGCACCCCGATGCTGCAGGCGCTCATCCCAGCCGACGGTGTATCCGAATCGGAGTTGCTCACTCTCGCCGCGTCCGCCGAGCTGCGTTCCGAGCATCCGCTCGGCAAGGCCATCGTCTCTGAGGCGAAAGACAGCGATCACCGTCCCGTCGAACCCACGATGTTCAAGTATGAGCCGGGTCAGGGGATCGATGCCCACGTAGACGGCGTTCGGGTCCTGGTCGGAAATCGCACCCACTTGACCCAACACGGTGTTGAAGTCCCCTCAGGCTTCTCCTCGGGTTTGCCGGAGGGATCCTCCGACATCCTGGTGGCACGGGGCAGTGAGTATCTGGGCGCGATAGCCGTAGCCGACCAGGTGCGTCCTGAGGCTAGAGAAGTAGTCGCTGCGATGAGGGGCATGGGCCTCCGAGTGTTGTTGCTTACGGGCGACACTCGCTCAGTCGCCGACGCCGTAGCCCGACAGCTCGACGTGGAAGAGGTGGAAGCCGAGCTCCTCCCCGGCGACAAGTTGGAGAAGGTCAAGTCGTTGGTTTCCTCAGGACGCAAGGTGGCGATGGTCGGAGACGGAGTGAATGATGCTCCGGCCCTGACCGAGGCCACAGTGGGTGTCGCCATGGGATCGGGCACCGATGTAGCGCGGGAGAGCGGAGATGTCGTCTTGTTGGGTAACGACCTGGCCTCCTTTGGTGACACTATCGCCCTGGCTCACCGCACCCGGGGAATCATCTGGCAGAACTTTGGCGGGACCATCGGTGTCGATCTGTTGGGAATCGGGCTGGCCGCATTCGGGATGCTCGGACCACTGATGGCCGCCTTTATCCACGTCGCTTCAGAGCTAGCGTTCATCCTTAACTCGGCGAGACTCTTGCCCGGACGTCGTTCCCAATGGACCGATACTACGGTCGCCGAGGTGCCCGCCCAGGTCGAAGAGATCGCCGAGAGGGCCTCGGCCTGACACTCCACCGAACATCCCGCGCTCGCGACGCAGTTTCTACTCCTGGTCGCCGGCGCCCGACTCGACAAGCCGGGCGATGGCCGCTCCAGCTGTGTCTGCGGTCCCGCCCAGGTCTTGTGTCCTTGTCTCCGGCTGGGCGGTGGCCATCTCGATCGCTTTGACGATGGCATCACCCGCGGCCTTCTCGCCTAAATGGTCGAGCATCATTGCCGCCGACCAGATCTGGGCGATCGGATTGGCGATTCCCTGAGCGGCGATGTCAGGTGCCGAGCCATGGACCGGTTCGAACATCGACGAGTGTTCCCCGTGAGGATTGAGATTGGCGCTGGGAGCGATCCCGAGCCCACCGCAGGGCCCAGGTCGGAGAGGATGTCACCGAAGAGGTTGCTGGCCACGATCACGTCGAACCGTCCCGGGTCCATGACTGAGACTCCCCCAAAGCGTGGAGGCATCCACATGACCTCCATGTTGATACGACGCCAAGGGGCCATCTACCGGCTGGTCACTGGCCTATTCGCCACCCAATCGCGCCGGCCTGAAGGCGTCTGGGAGCGGGGAGCCGTGACCCAACACGATGACACGCAAACAGCGCCACGCCACTACTTCGACGTTGAGCGAGTCGGCTTCCGCCAGGATGCGTTCTCGTTTCGGACCCCGAAACGGCGGGAGAGCAAGAGCGACGACCTTCATATGCTGGGCGCGCATGCCAGTTTCGTGTACTTCGATCGCACCCCACAAGACAACCGCGCCAGCCACGAGGCTTCGACCCGCTGAGCCTGTCCGGGGCCCCGGTCGGAACCAGGCATGAAGCCCGCAGGTGCAGTTGCTTCCGGGTGCGGGAGTGGGTGTCATCGCCGCTCGCCCTATCGGCGTCGGCTTGGCACCGCGCCGTCTGCACTCCACGGCTCCACACATGATCCATGTGGAGCGAGCGGACTAGTCGATCTTTGGTGAGCGACCACTGCCGGAATCCGATCACCGGGTCGACCAGATCGGGCGACCTGACCAAGCCGGACTTAGCCCCGCTCACCGCGCCGGTGCGGGCTCACGCCGAGGTGCGGGCTCACGCCGAGGTGCGGGCTCACGCCGAGGTGCGGGCTCACGCCGAGGTGCGGGCTCACGCCGAGGTGCGGGCTCACGATGCGGTGCGGGCTCACGATGCGGCTCGTTTGGTTCGACCGGCCGTGACGGAGCGGGCACTTTGATCGGCTCCACCGTGATCCGGCGCGAAGGGCCCGGCAGACTCACCCTGTGCCCACGCCCTGCCCCCAACATTGACGCCATACCGCTACTCTTCATGATGACCTCTACTCCGTCGAGTACTGGGTAGAAGCTATCAGCGGCCCGAGCCGCGGTTAGAGCGAGCCTCATCGCTCGTAATCCAACACTACCACCGTGGAGGCTCTCGCGGGGCGTGGATGAGTTGAGCGGGATCAGACGGAGCGAGTGACTGATCATCCTGCTGATCGCCTTGGTCGTGTTCGGATCCCAACGGCTACCCGATGTGGCCCGATCCCTTGGGGCCGCAGCCCGAGAGTGTCGGAAGGATCCCCATCCGAGACTCCGGCCGACCTCGTGGTGCCATTCTCCCAGCAGGACGTGTGGGGGACTGGGAGCTCCCCGCACCTGTCGTACGGGTGGTGGTCTATGAGCCTGCGAGGTAGCCGATGGCGGCGGCGGCGAAGCTGAGTGGGCCGGAGAGGAGGAGGTTCCAGCCGGCGTAACGCCAGGCTCCGTCTTCGATGAGGCGGACGGTTTCGTAGGTGAATGTGGAGAAGGTGGTGAAGCCTCCGAGGAATCCCGTCCCGCCCCAGGTGAGGGCCGAGTCGAGAAGGCGGCCGGAGAACACCAGCCCGACGAGCAGGCCGAGAAGAAGTGACCCGCTCACGTTG
>WHTL01000388.1 GCA_009377735.1 Acidimicrobiia bacterium | reverse complement strand
GAGTTGGGTCTGCGCGGTGCCAACCTGACTCGTATCGAGAGCAGGCCTGCGGCGCGGGCGTGGCGCTACCGCTTCTTCGCCGACATGTTCCACCAACCTGGTGCGAAGGGCCGCGATCTCGTTTTCGATCCACCGCCATCCACCATGCGAGACATAACCATCCTCGGGACCTACCGGCCCAGCGATGCCGAGAAGGACGCTAGGGGTACCGAAAGCTCCTGAAGGGAATCGCATTTAGGTCGAGATGGAAGAGGAGCCTTGCCATCTGCGGTACCGGATCGTCTAATACGGGGATGATCAACGTCGGATCGAGACCGATCTGATCCTGAATCTTCGAGCGGATTCCATTTGGTTCAGTAGTTCGGTTCACGAGGAGTAGCGGTACTGCGCCCGCCCATTCGTTGAACCAGTGGAGTGCGCGGGTCAGACCGTTGTCGGTCCCCTCGATCACGGCCACAAGTGGGCCCATGTGACGGAGCAGAGGGCTGGATCCGGGCACCGTGCCCAGGTCAACGATGGTGGACTCTCCCGTGCCTCTCCGCCCGTCGGCATCCGCAAGCATTGCCGGAATTTCCAATCCTGTCTGTTGGGAGATGACCTCACCGAGACGTTGCTCATCAGGATCGAGGTCCACCGCGATGGTGTCGTGAAAAATGGAGTGGGCGAGACAGAAAGCAGCCGCCACCGTCGTCCTCCCGGGAGCACCGGGGGGCCCCGTCACCACGATGGCGTCCTCGGGCACCAAACCCTGTGCCGACCGCCCCTCGGCCTCGGCAAACCCCTGCGATATCAAGGCATCCATTTCCACCAAGTCAGGATGTAACTCATCGTCAGCAAACATAAACCTATGATAGGTTATGTTCCCCTACGACGGGAGGGAAGTTTTCGCGGTCTGCAAATTGTCCCCCCGCCAAGAGCCCGGGGGAGAGCTTCCAGCCGGCGTAACCTCATTGCTGATCATGCAATACCATCCGGGTAGATGGACTGGATCGAGGTCCCTATGGACCAGGAATGGCTTTCTGTGGCCGATATCGCCGGTTACATGGGGGTTTCTCCCTTTGTGGTCACGGGTGTGCTGCGTCAGGGAGGGATTCCGGCGGTGAAGTTTGGGCGGGAGTGGAGGGTTGCCCGCACCGACTTTGAGGAGTGGATCAACGCGCAGAGAAGGGCAGAGGCGTGATCACAGCCCCAGTGAGGGAGAAGGATGTCGGCCTGGTCGATGAGACGGATGACGAAAGTCTGCGAGACGATCCTTGGAAGGTGATCGTCTGGGACGATCCGGTCAACACGATGTCCTATGTCGTCTATGTCTTCCGAACTCTTTTCGGCTACACCAAGACGAAGGCGACGCGACTGATGCTCCAGGTGCATAACGAGGGCAAGGCGGTAGTGTCCTCCGGTGCGCGGGAACGAGCAGAGCATGACGTTTACCGTCTCCACCAGCACGGTCTCTGGGCGACGATGCAGAGGTGATTCAACCATGACCGCGTACATCGACCTCGACGGTGACTCGGTGGAGATCAAACTCGATGGTGCAGAGCTCGCCCTCATCTCTCAGATACCCGACGTCGTCGCCTCGCTCGGGGACGGTGAGGACCCCGCCATGGAACGTCTACATCCACCGGTGGCGCCCGGTGATCCCGGGGCGGACCAGACATGGTGGGAGCTGGTGGGTGAGGATCTTGTCGTGTCCCGCAACAGGGATGCGCTGTTCATAGCCGAGCACGTGTCGCCTGACCAGAATGTGACCCTCAGGCTCGACGCCGAGCAGGCCGAGACGATGCTGCGCTCCGTAAACCACGCCCGACTGATCATTGCCGCCCGTCTCGGGGTCACCTACACGGATGACGCCGGAGTCTTAGAGGGCCAGAACACCGACGTGATCGACTTCCTTGGCTGGATGGTCGAGATGCTCACGGACTCCCTGAGCCGCCTCCGCTTCGCAGGGGAGGACGGGTGAGGCTCCGTCTGGAGACCATGGCCCACGGTGGTGCTGCCGTAGCCCGACACGACGGGAAGGTGGTGTTCGTCCAAGGTGGAGTGGCGGGCGACGAAGTGGAGGTCGGGTTGATCGAGGAGAAGAAGTCGTTTGATGTGGGCCTGGTCACCGAGGTGGTCGAGCCCTCTGCGGATCGGATCTCACCTTCCTGCCCGTGGTTTGCCACCTGTGGTGGATGCCAATGGCAGTACATGACGCTCGAGGCGCAGCATCGGTGGAAACGAGAGACGATCATCGAGCAGCTACGTCGTATCGGACGGGTCGCAGATCCCGTGGTCCACGAGACGGTCGCAACCGGCGACGGATACGGCTACCGAAATCGACTGGATGTTGGTGTGGTGAATGGGCTTCCAGCCTTCCGGGAGGCAGGAAGCCACCGATTGGTCGGAGTTGATGCCTGCCTTCTTGCGGCTCCCTCCCTCGCCCGACTGCTCGACTCGGTGCAACCGATACGAAATGCCCGCCAACTGGTTCTTCGGGTTGGGGTGCGCACGGGTGAGAGTCTGGTGGTCTCCAAACATCGTTCCGGCAGACTCCACGAAATCGTCGCCGGACAACGCTTTCGGATCTCGGGACGGGCTTTCTTCCAGGTCAACACAGCGGGGGCCGATGCGCTGGTCAACGTGGTAGGAGAGGCGCTGGCGCCCTCGGGTGACGACGTTCTCCTCGACGGCTATGCCGGCGGTGGTCTGTTCTCGGCAACCGTGGGGCGGGCAGCGGGGGCCGTGGTAGCGGTTGAGTCCGACGAGACGGCGCTATCGGACCTCGCGGTCAACGTTTCCCGAGCCCGGGTAGTCGCCGTGCCTTTCGAGAACAGTGAACCGGGTCGAGCCGATCTGGCCGTGGTCGATCCGCCTCGGACGGGTCTCGGTCCCGATGCCGTCAGCACCCTGCTGCGCGCCGGTCCCCGCCGGATTGCCTACGTTTCTTGCGATCCCGCCTCCTTTTCCCGGGATGTCCGGCTTCTCGACGACGCCGGATACCGCCTCGTGGCGGTGACACCAGTCGACATGTTCCCCCAAACCTTCCACATCGAAGTTGTCGGAGTGCTTGAGAAGAGGTAGGAACCCGTTTTTGGCGACGCGACTTCAAGCGCATCCATTAGTTTGGAGGGTGTCGTCCAGAGGAGGTGCCCTTGCAGGTATCGATAACGGTCAATGGTGAGACCGAAAGTGCGGAGGTCGAACCCAGAACGCTCCTGGTGCACTATCTACGGGAAGGATTAGGG
>WHTL01000245.1 GCA_009377735.1 Acidimicrobiia bacterium | reverse complement strand
TGCGCTGTTGATCGAGGCCCGGGTGGTATCGAGCATCAAGGCCGCCTCGTCCGCACTGAATCCGAGTACCTCCCTCACTAACAACACCGCCCGCTGCGTTGCCGGCAGATGCTGCAGTGCGGCAACATATGCCAGTTCCACGCTTTCGCGACGCTGATACGATGCCACGGGGTCATCCTCGTCTCCGGCTGGGTGCTCCTCGGGTAGTGGCTCGATCCAGATGGGATCGGTGACCGGCTCGCCTAGATCATCGGTCGCGGAGCGTGGTGGGCCGTAGTCAGGGGACAACAGACGGCGTTGCCGTTTTGAGCCGATACGGAGACAGGCGTTGGTCGTCACACGGTAGAGCCAGGTACGTATCGAACTCCTCCCCTCGAACCCAGATAGGCCACGCCAGGCACTCAGCAGCGACTCCTGGAGAGCGTCTTCGGCATCTTGGACCGATCCCAACATCCGATAGCAATGGACGTAGAGCTCACGACGGTGGACGCCGACCAGCTCCTCGAAAGCGTCCTCATCTCCGTCCTTGGCCAGCTCCAATAAGGCTTCATCCATCGGAGACAGGATGGCACCAAAACAGATCCACTGAGAAGAGAAAGCCGAAACGGTGTGTGACAGCGAGCCCAATCGTTTCCAAGAGATTGACGTTTACATCGGAAAGGTGCATACTCGGGGGGTAATGCACAGCCACCTAGTAATTCTCGAGTAGCACACACGTCACAGCCCGACGTGTGTGTCCACGAGCCCTCCCGAAAACGGGGGGGTTTTTCAATGCACCAACAGCCACACAAGCCAAGGAACCAGCAATGGACCGGATGACAGGAGCACAAGCGCTCATCAAGGCACTCGAGTACGAGGATGTCGATGTTGTCTTCGGAGTACCCGGTGGCGCAATCCTCCCCGCTTACGACCCACTCTTCGACTCACCAATCCGTCACGTACTCGCCCGGCACGAGCAGGGCGCCGGTCACATGGCCGAGGGCTTCGCCTGGGCAACCGGGAAGACGGGCGTCTGCATCGCCACATCGGGACCTGGTGCCACCAACCTGGTGACACCCCTCGCCGACGCCCTCGTCGACTCGGTACCCGTGGTAGCCATCACGGGTCAGGTTGCCACCACCGCTGTTGGAAATGATGCATTCCAGGAGGCCTACACCACGGGTATCACCATGCCCGCCACCAAGCACAACTACTTCGTCTCCGACCCCGACGAGCTGGTGCAGACAGTCCATGAGGCATTCCACATCGCATCAACCGGACGTCCAGGCCCGGTCCTCGTCGATGTCCCCAAGGATGTACAGAACGCCATGACGACCTGGGCCAACCCCCAACCCGTCAGCCTCCCCGGATACAAACCCACCAAGGAAGGGCACACCCTCAGGGTGAGAGATGCCGTCGATCTCATCGAGAAGGCAAAGAGACCGGTCTTCTATGTGGGTGGGGGGATCATCAAGGCCAACGCATCCGCCGAGCTCCGCGAACTGGTGGAACGGACGGGAGCGCCGGTGGTGACGACCCTTATGGGACGAGGCTGCTTCCCCGACGACCATCCCCTTGCATGTGGTATGTCGGGGATGCACGGCACCTACACCGCAACCACGGCGATACAGCGGGCCGACGTGCTGATAGCCATCGGGGTGCGCTTTGACGACAGGGTGACGGGCGATCCGGCCACTTTCGCACCCGAGGCGGCGGTCATCCACGCCGACGTCGACCCCGCCGAGATCGGAAAGGTCAGGGTTCCCGAGATCCCGATCGTGGGCGATGCCCGCAGGGTCATCTCCCAGATGATCGAAGCATGGGGTGACCGCACCCAGCCGGACATCACCACCTGGCAAGATCAGGTTTCGGAATGGAAGCGACGCTACCCGCTGCGGTACGAACAGGATCCCGAGGGCCCCATAAAACCCCAGTACGCTATCGAGGAACTCCATCGTCTCACAGGCGGCGATGCGACCATCGTTTCCGGTGTGGGCCAGCACCAAATGTGGGCATCACTCCACTGGCGTTTCAGTGATCCCCGCCGCTGGATCAACTCCGGAGGGTTGGGAACCATGGGATTCGCCGTCCCCGCCGCTATCGGCGCCAAAGCCGGCAACCCCGACGACCTCGTCATCGCCATCGATGGCGACGGATGCTTCCAGATGACTCTGCAGGAGCTCGTCACCGCCTCCACCGAAGGAATCAATGTCAAGGTGGTCGTCATCAACAACGGGGCACACGGCATGGTCACCCAATGGCAGCGGATGTTCTACAACGGCCGCTTTTCTGCCAGCCAGTTGGGCGACAAATTGGACTATGTGTTGTTGGCCGAGGCCATGGGTTGTGCCGGGTTCCGTGCCACCAGCCCCGATGAGGTGGCGCCCACCCTGGAAAAGGCTCTGGCCGTAAATGATGTCCCCGTGGTGGTCGAGATCAAGGTGGACTGGGACGAGATGGTCTTTCCCATGGTCCCGGCAGGAAGCAACAACGACACGATATTCGTCGGACCCGACGAGAAGGTGAGTCTGGAACGATGAACCGCACCCTGGCAGTACACGTCGAGAACAAACCCGGTGTCCTGGCGCGCATCTCATCACTTCTGGCACGGAGGGGATTCAACATCCACTCCCTCGCGGTAGGACCCTCACACGAGCCTGGGATGTCCCGAATGACAATCGTGGTGGAGGCACCCGAGTTGGAGCAAGTCAAAAAGCAGCTGCACAAGCTGGTCAATGTCGTGAAGATCTCCGAGCTGGCGCCATCACAGTCGGTCGAAAGGGAGCTCGCCCTGATCAGGGTGCATGCACCCAGTGGCAAGAGAACCGAGATTCTGGAGTTGGCGTCGCTGTTCGATGCCAAACCGGTCGACGTGGGCCAGCACAGCATCGGCTTTCAGGTTACGGGGGCACCCGAGCAGATCGATGACTTCGTCGAGTTGGTACAAGTCCACGGTCTCGTCGACCTGGTCAAGTCGGGTTCGATCGCTATGGGCAAGGAGCCGAAGAAGCGCAACAAATCCAATCGGCTCCGGGCCGTCTAACCCAATGAACAACACCAGGAAGGTGCACTGACAGAAATGGCAAACATCTACTACGACAAGGACGCCGACACCGGGTTGCTCGAGGATGTGACCGTCGCCGTGATCGGGTACGGCTCCCAGGGTCACGCCCATGCACTCAACCTCCACGACTCTGGAGTCGATGTCGTAGTCGGGCTCCGCGAGGACTCCTCGAGTCGCGCCAAGGTTGAAACCGATGGGCTATCGGTCACCACGGTGAGCGACGCCGTGTCACAGGCCCAACTGGTAATGGTCCTGGTTCCCGACGAGATCATGGCTGGGATATACGAGGAAGACATCGCACCCAACCTTTCCAACGACGCCGTGCTCGCCTTCGCCCACGGATTCAACATCCACTTCGGCGCCATCCAATCCCCCGAGGGAAACGATGTAATCATGGTCGCCCCCAAAGGACCCGGTCATCTGGTACGACGCACCTATGAGGAGGGGTCGGGTGTCCCCTGTCTCCTGGCCGTCCACCAGGACGTTTCCGGACGGGCCAAGGAAACGGCCCTCGCCTATGCCTCCGGGATCGGCGGTGGTCGCGCCGGCATACTCGAGACCACCTTCGCCGAGGAGACCGAGACAGACCTGTTCGGCGAGCAGGTCATCCTGTGCGGTGGCGTATCAGAGCTAATCAAGTCGGCCTTCGAGACGCTGGTGGATGCGGGCTACCAACCGGAGTCCGCCTACTTCGAGACCCTCCACGAACTCAAGCTCATCGTCGACCTCCTCTACGAAGGTGGTATGGGTTGGATGCGCAACTCGATATCAAACACCGCCGAATACGGGGATTACACGAGGGGTCCGAGGATCGTGACCGACGACACCCGCGCCGAGATGCGCAAGGTCCTCGACGAGATCCAAAGTGGTGCCTTCGCCAATGAATGGCTGGGGCAGGCAAGAGAGGGAGCACCGCATCTGCTGGCGCAGCGGCGGGCGCAGGGAGATCTACAGATAGAGCAGGTAGGTAAGGAGTTGCGGAAAATGATGCCATTCATCGAAGAGAAGAGAGCATGACCAAGATGAACGATCACCTCATGGTGGAGGATCCCATGCCCTGGGATCATCTCGCCCTCGATACCGGCCGAAAAGCCACAAATGGATCCCAACCGTCCAACGGGTGGCGTCCCGAGTCAAACGGGAAGAACCGAATGACACAGGAAGACCTGCACCGGGTCACACAGGGTGGCTCCCGGCGGAGGAAGTAGGGTCGACGGGGAGAAGTAGGGTCGAGGGGGGAGAAGAATCCAGTATCCTGATCTCCTCCTTCCGGAAAGGTTTACGAAATCAGCACCGGACTCGGTCTGGCCATAGTCTTCTTCCTGGTGGCGGGCAACGCGTTCTTCGTGGCCGGAGAGTTCGCTCTCGTTGCTGTGGAACGCGCCCGGGTCGATCGGCTCGCCGCCGAAGGTGACCGACGGGCAAAACGGGTCCAAGGGCTGGTCAAGCGCCTCTCCTTTCACCTCTCGGGAGCACAGCTGGGCATCACCACCTCCTCGCTGGTGCTGGGCTACGTGTCCGAGCCGGCGGTCACGCCCCTGATCCGACCGCTCCTGGAGGCGGTAGGCGTGCCCGAATCGTCCCGGGTTGGGGTTTCGATAGCGATCGCTCTCACTATCAACACCGTGTTCCAGATGGTCCTAGGCGAGCTGCTGCCGAAGAACCTGGCGATCGCGCGGCCCTATCCCATGGCAGTACGCATCGGGATCCCCATGGGCTTTGTAAACAAGTTAGGTGGACCGGCGGTTGCTTTTCTCAACTCTGCGGCTAACTGGACGGTCAAACGTCTCGGTGTCGAGCCACGGGAGGAGTTAGCGGGGATCCGGTCGGTACAGGAGCTCGAGATGGTGATCCGCGGTTCAGGAGCGGATGGTGGCCTTCCTCAATCAGAGTTGCGGATGCTGACCCGGGCTATCGCCCTTGTCGACATGTACGCCGAGGATGTGATGGTTCCCCGCGTGTCAGTGGTGGGAGTTGCGGCCGACACTTCCGTTACCGAGCTGCGGCGTATTTCAGTGGAGACCGGGCACTCCAGATTTCCCGTCTACGGCGAGGACCTCGATGACATCGTCGGGGTGGTCCACGTGAAGGACACCTTCACCGTCGTGCTTGATGAGAGAGAGAGCACTACCGCCGCCGAGTTGGCGACCGAGCCACCAGTGGTACCCGAGTTCCGACCTCTCGACCTCTTGTTCACCGATCTGCAGACGGCCAAGCGATCCATGGCTGTGGTGGTGGATGAGTACGGCGGAACTGCTGGGATCGCGACGATCGAAGACATCATCGAGGAGATCCTGGGGGAGATCGCCGACGAATACGATGCCGAGGAGGAGGCTGGGAGCGGAATCGGGCCTCATGAGATCGTCGATGGCTCCGATCATCGTCACGATGTTGAAGATGCCACCGGTTTCCTCTGGCCGGAGGGGCGCTACGAGTCACTCAATGGATACTTGACTGCGGCCCTGGAGCGGTTTCCCGAGGTGAATGACCAGCTCGAGGTGGATGGCTTCCAATTGACCGTGCTCGAGGTAGACGGCACGGTGGCGGACCGCATCCGCATAGAGAGGGCTTTAGGTCCCGAACTCGACGAGACCACTACCCCACAAGGGGATGAGGCCTGATGATCGGCTCGCTGGTGCTCATGGTGGTGCTCCTCCTCCTGAACGGCTACTTCGTTGCTGCGGAGTTCGCATTCACGGCTGCGAGCCGAAACAACCTGAGCGCCCGACCCGAGCGATCCGCCCGATGGGCAGTAGCCGCCATCGATGACCTCTCTTTCACCCTCGCTGGCGCACAACTCGGCATAACCATCGCCAGCCTGGCTCTCGGTGCCGTGGCCGAGCCCTCTGTGGCCGCAGTCATCGAGCTGGCCGTGGGGAGTGTGGTCGAGATGAGCGAGACGGTGCTTCACACGATCTCGTTGATCGTGTCCCTGATCATCGTCCTCTTTCTCCATATGGTGATAGGTGAGATGGCGCCAAAGAACCTGGCCATCGCCGAGCCGGACAGGGCAGCCCGCCTCCTTGCTTACCCAAACCGGGTGTACACC
>WHTL01000092.1 GCA_009377735.1 Acidimicrobiia bacterium | reverse complement strand
CTCGCGATCGCCGTGGGGGAGGAGCCGGAGACGGTGGAGGACGCCTATGAGCCGTTCCTGCTACAGGTCGGTCTTTTGCAACGCACCCCACGGGGGCGCACGGCAACAGACTCCGCCTACCGTCACCTCGGTGTGAGTCGCACCTCAGACGAAACCTTGTTCTAAGTAGGCATTACCGTGGCCCTTCTGTGCGACGATCTGATTTTGCTTACGACCTTCCGGAGAAGGCGATAGCCCAGACCCCGCTTGAGACGCGGCACAACTCCCGGCTACTCACCACCGGCGAACTGGGTGATCATCGTTTTGTCGATCTTCCGGATCTCCTCGATCCGGGTGATCTGGTAGTCGTCAACGAGACCCGGGTGCGTTCCGCTCGGCTCCACGGGAGGAAGGCGAAGACCGGGGCAAAGGTGGAGGCACTCGTCCTGCGAAGGGTCGGTCCCGGTGTTTGGGAGGCTTTGCTGCGACCGGCGCGGCGCCTCCGAGTAGGAACGGTGCTCGACTTCGGGGCCCTGCGGGCCGAGGTGCTAACCACACCCGTCGAGGGACTCGCCACGATCTTGCTCGAGGGCGACGATGACCCCGAGATCCTGATCGAGGAGGTTGGGGAGACGCCGCTGCCGCCCTACATCAACCGAAGACTCCCCGACGGAGAGCGTTATCAGACGATGTTCGCCAGGGAGCTCGGCTCGGCAGCGGCTCCCACAGCCGGGCTCCATTTCACCAAGACCGTGGTGACGGGTCTCGAGGAGCGGGGTATCGCCATTGCCCCCGTGGAGTTGAAGGTAGGGATCGACACATTTCGTCCTATCGAAACCGAGGATATCTCCGAGCACGTGATGCACCGGGAGAGAATCTCAATACCGGAGGGCACAGCCACGGCCATTGCCTCCACCCGTGCGGAGGGTGGTCGGGTGGTTGCGATCGGGACGACGGTGGTGCGTACTTTGGAAAGCCGACCGGACGGCTGCGGTGGAGTCGTCGCTGGGGACGAGGAGACAGGACTCTTTATCGTTCCCGGTTTCGATTTCAAGGTGGTTGACGTCCTCGTCACCAATTTCCATCTTCCCGGCTCCAGTCTGATCGTGATGGTGGCCGCACTCATGGGGCCAGGATGGAAACAGGTATACGAGATCGCCTTGAGACGCGGATATCGGTTCCTAAGTTTTGGCGATGCCATGCTTGCGGAGAGACACCAATGACCCACGCCGCCGAATGGACCAGTATCACAACCGATGGCAAGGCGCGGAGTGGGATCCTGCGCTTGACCCATGGCGAGGTGCCCACACCGGCGTTCATAGCTGTCGGCACGAGAGCGGCGGTCAGGGCCGTCGACACCGATGACCTCACCGCCGTGGGTTCCGACATGATCCTCGCCAACACCTATCACCTGATGCTCCGACCCGGATCAGATGTTGTTGCCAAGGTTGGTAGTCTCCACACCTTCTGGGGCTGGGATGGGCCCATCCTCACCGACTCGGGCGGATATCAGGTCTACTCCCTCGATCCGGAAATCACGGAGAGGGGCGCTCGCTTTCGCTCGATTTATGACGGGTCCTATGTGGATCTCGGTCCCGAGGAGTCGATGCGGGTGCAACAGGACCTGGGTGCCGACATCGCAATGGCCTTCGATCATCTGGTAGGTCTCCCCGCACCAACGGATGTGGTGAGGGAGGCGATGGAGCGGACCCTCCGCTGGGAAGAGCGGGCTCTGGCCGTCCACGAACGAACCGACCAGGCCCTCTTCGGAATCGTCCAGGGCGGCGTGGATAGAGATCTACGGGCGGAGAGCGCCCGTCGCACCGCCGAGCTCGGGTTCCCGGGATTCGCCATCGGCGGTTTATCGGTAGGTGAGAGTCCCTCCGAGATGACGAAAGCACTCGATGCAGCGGCACCGGAGCTACCCGACGGCAAGGTTCGGTACGTGATGGGATTGGGGGACGCCGAGGGTGTCTTGGCAGCCATTGCCTCTGGCTACGACATCTTCGACTGTGTATGGCCCACCCGGCTTGCCCGACATGGGAAGGTGTTCACGCCCAACGGGGATTACAACCTCAAGAGAGCCGAGTTCACCACCGACACCCGGCCACTGCAGCCGGGGTGCGGATGTCCTGTGTGTCAGAGACATCATCGGGCGTATCTCCGACATCTGGTGAGGACCGGGGAGTTGGGAGCGATGCGTCTCCTCAGTATCCACAACCTCTGGTACACCCTGAGGTTGATGGAGGACGCTCGGACTGCGATCGGCGAGGGACGCTTCGGCGATTTTCGGAAAGGGGTGCTCCGTCGCCGAACGGGTCGCCACGGCCTCACTGAATTAGAAGGGCCATCACCACGGCTCTAATCTATCCTGATTACCCCATTTCGGAGGACTAAACGTGTTCGTTCTTGCTCAGGAAGGCACCGACGCCGCTTCTGGCGGCGGGTACTCA
Source organism: Acidimicrobiia bacterium (assembly GCA_009377735.1). GTDB lineage: Bacteria > Actinomycetota > Acidimicrobiia > Spongiisociales > ZC4RG35 > WHTL01. The sequence goes on along the minus strand of WHTL01000092.1, from coordinate 10,060 downwards.
ACCCTGATTTTTCTAGCGCTGATGGCAGTGGTTTTCTACTTCCTGATAATCCGCCCGCAACGCAAGCGCGCCAACGAGCAGAAGGAGTTGGCTGCCTCCCTCTCTGTTGGCGATAGGGTCCAGACTATCGGGGGCATGGTTGGCCGGGTTGTGGCAGTCGAGGAGGACGAAGTGGTGTTGGAAGTCGAGGGAACCAGGATTCGCATGGTCTCCCGGGCAATCGCCAATCGACAGGACACGACCACCGGCTCCACCGAGGGGGACACCGGGTCTTGAGCCGGAGGATCGTTGGTCTCCTCGTCGTCCTGGCGATCAGCTGGGGCGGAATGGCTGCCGCCCTCGCAACCGGCACTACCCCGCGACTCGGTCTCGACCTGCAGGGGGGCACCTCCGTGGTTCTCACCGCCCAGGGAGAATCAGACGCGGAGACGCTTGCGGTGGCCGTAGAGGTGATGAGACGGCGGATCGAGGATCTCGGAAGTGTCCAGGAACCGGAGATTTCCATTTCCGGAGACGACACGGTCGAAGTGCAACTCCCCGGTGTGGAGGACGAGGAGCGGGCGGTGGAAGCCGTAGGACGGACCGGACAGCTCACCTTCCATCCGGTGCTCCTCGACGAGAGTGACACCGCTTCAAACACCTGTGCCATCGGGGGAGAGCCGAGTGATGAGGGCATTGTCACCTTGCCCGTTGACGACGCCGAGACCACCGGTGGTCCTACCGAGATCACCGTTGGCCAGACATGTCTCAGCGGCCGTGGGATCGCGGAAGCCGTCCCCGTGCCACCGCAGGGTGTTGCCGGTTCCACCCAGTGGTCTGTTGGCCTTACCCTCAACAGCGAGGCGGCTACCGACTTCGCCGCGCTCACGGGCAAGGCGACCCAATTCGGCGATGTGCGCAGACAGATCGCCATCGTCCTCGATGGAACCATCATCACCGCGCCTCCCGTGGCCAATACGGTCGGCCCCGAGGGGATAACCGGTGGTCAGGCATCAATAACCATGAGTGCTGCGGAAACCGCGGAGCAGGAAGCGAACGATCTTGCCCTCGTCCTTCGGTATGGCTCCCTTCCCATTGCATTTGAGGTTTCCCAGGTCGCCGGTGTGTCTGCTTCTGTGGGTCTGGGTTCCCTCGAGGCGGGGATCATATCGGGCCTCGTTGGGCTTGCTCTCGCCATTCTTTTCTTCCTGTACTTCTATCGGGCCCTCGGTTTGGTGGCGATTGTCGGCTTGCTGGTGTTCGGGTCACTCCTCGTGGCTCTCTACGGCGTCTTGGGAGCGACCCAGGGTGTGACCCTCACACTTGCAGGCGTCACCGGAGTGATCATCTCGCTCGGTATGACCTGCGATTCCTTCATCGTGTACTTCGAGAGGATCAAGGAGGAGCTCCGCGCCGGCCGGACCGTGAAACCGGTGGTCGATTCGGCGTTCAAGGCGTCATTCCGCACCATCGTCACCGCCAACATGGTCAGTCTGATCGGGGCGGTCCTCCTCTACTTCCTGACGATAGGTGCCGTTCGGGGCTTCGCCCTCGCCCTTGGTCTGGCGACCGTTCTTGATGTTCTGATAGCTCGCTTCTTCATGAAGAACGCCACTGCCATCATTGCGCGCACCAAACTCGGCGAGAGCGGAGCACTTTCCGTCGAGGGGGCGGTTGGATGAGCCTTCTGAAGAGGATCCAACGAGGCGAGACCGAGTTCGCAGTATTCGCCAACCGGAGACGTTTCTTCTTGGTGGCGGCAGCACTCATACTCCTGAGCTTCGGCGGGCTCATTTTCCGTGGCCTGAATCTCGGTGTCGAGTTCACGGGTGGCTTGTTGGTTACCGTGGAGAATCCCAATGGCGCCTCCGTTGCCGAAACCACAGATGCCATCAGATCAGCCGGAATCGGGGATGTCACCGTCCAGGAAGTCGATGGCGGGGCATCCATCCGTATCCGGACTCCTGAGTTCGACTCTGCCACCGAGGGCGAGCTGATGGAGACCATCTCCACGGTTGCGGGCGCCGAGCCGTCGGACCTGGCGAGGGTCGGTCCGACCTTTGGGGCATTGGTGCTGCAACGATTCCTGATCGCGTTGGCGGTCTTCCTGGGTTTCGTGGTGCTCTACATCTCATGGCGACTCGAGTTCAAGATGGCGATGGTGGCGATCGCGGCCCTGTTCCATGATCTCTCGATCACAGTGGGGGTGTATGCCCTGACGGGCTTCCCCGTCACACCGGCGACGGTGATCGCCGTGCTGACCGTCTTGGGCTACTCCATGTATGACACCGTGGTTGTGTTCGACAAGATGGACGAGATTGTCTCGGTGGAGAGCAGAGCCCCGTACTCGGCAATCGTGGACAAGTCGACCAATATCGTGTTGGGACGCTCCTTGGGCACCACGCTGTCCGCGTTGTTACCAGTCGGGTCCATCCTCTTGATAGGTGCGGGCATCATGGGCGCCACCGGTCTCACGGACTTCGCCCTTGCCCTCTTCGTCGGGATGATCGCCGGTGCCTACTCCTCGCTCTTCTTGGCGGGTCCCCTTCTCGCCATGTGGAAGCTACGCGAGGAGGAATGGGCAGAGCGCCAGGAGCGTTACGGTGATGTCGAGGTCACGGCAGATGTCACCGATGTCCTCCGTCAACAGGAGCGCGAGGAGCGGGAACGCCGACGTCAGGGACCACCAACCCTCACCGGTGAGGTAGGTCGCCGCAGAGACACGTGAGTTACAGGCAACCATTTTCATGCGCGAGGTGTCACGTCGGTCAACATACAATTGAGGTGTGGATCTAAAACAGCTCATCCGTGACATCCCCGATTTTCCCGAACCAGGTGTGGTTTTCAAGGACATCACTCCCGTCCTCGCCTCGACTGAGGCGTTTTCCCAGCTGATCACCGAGCTGGCCGATCCTTTTCGTGACAGCGGTGTGACGAAGGTGGCGGGTATTGAAGCACGTGGTTTCACAGTTGCAGCACCTATGGCAATAGAGCTCGAGGCTGGCTTCATCCCGATCCGCAAGCCGGGCAAGCTCCCCTATGAGACCGCGTCGGAGCAGTATGAGCTGGAATACGGATCCGACACGCTCGAGATCCACACCGACGCCTTTGAGGCAGGGGAGAAGGTCCTGTTGGTCGACGATGTCATCGCAACCGGTGGGACGGCGGCCGCCGCCATAAAGCTGTTGGGGGATCTCGGTGCCGATGTGGCCGGGATCGCGGTGTTCATCGAGCTGATATTTCTCGGCGGCAGGAAAGCACTCGAAGATGTACCAATCCACACCATCCTCGGCTACGACTGATCCCTACGGGGCGACCATCGAGGACGTCATCGACGAATTCCTCGTTCATTACCCCGAGGGCGACGCCGCCTTCCTACGACGCGCCCACGAAACTGCGCGTCTGGCCCATGAGGGTCAGAAGAGAAAGACTGGCCATCCCTATATCGCCCATCCGGTCAATGTCACCCACATGCTGGCCGAGTACGGTCTCGACGAGGAGACACTTGCCGCGGCCCTTCTTCACGATACCGTGGAGGACACCGATCTAACCCTCGACGACCTGACCCGGGACTTCTCACCTCAGATCGCCCGTCTCATCGACGGGGTTACCAAGTTGGACCGGATCCGGTATTCGACCCCGCAGAAGGCGCAGGCGGCGACCATCCGCAAGATGGTGGTCGCGATGGCCCAGGACGTGCGGGTCCTGATAATCAAGCTCTTCGATCGTCTCCACAACATCAGGACGGTATCGGCCCTTCGCCCCGAGAAGCAACGCCGCGTGGCGCGGGAGACACTCGACATCTACGCGCCCTTGGCTCATCGGCTCGGGATCCAAGAGATCAAACACGAACTCGAGGACCGCTGCTTCGCCATCCTCCACCCTGGCCCGACGACCGAGATCGAACACAAGCTGGCGGCACGTTCGCCGGAGCGCGAGGCGTTCATCGAAAAGATGATCACCGAACTTGGTGGCATCCTCTCAGACGCCGGGATCGACGCCGAGATCACCGGCCGACCAAAACACAACTACTCCATCTATCGAAAGATGGTCGACCAGGACCGAACCTTCGAGGAGATCCACGACATCATCGGGATCCGGGTCATCGTTGCCACCGTCGCTGATTGCTATGCCGTCCTCGGTCTCGTCCACAATCACTGGACGCCGGTGGTCGGTCGGCTCAAGGACTACATAGCGGTGAAGAAGTTCAATCTCTATCAGAGTCTTCACACGACGATCATCGGTCCGGACGGCAAACCACTCGAGGTCCAGATCCGCACCCCGGAGATGCATCATCTCGCAGAGTCGGGTGTGGCCGCCCATTGGCGCTACAAGGAGGGTGCCGATGCCGGAGTTCTGGACTGGGTAGATCTGCGGGCCCTCACCGAGGATACAGACGACCCCGAGGAGTTCCTGGATTCTCTCAAACTCGACCTCTATACCGACGAGGTCTTTGTCCTCACCCCGGCCGGAGACGTGAAGTCGATGGCGCGGGGGGCAACTGCGGTCGATTTCGCATACGCCATCCATACCGACGTTGGCCATCGCTGCGTCGGCGCCCGCATCAACGGACGCCTCCTTCCCCTGTCGACACCGTTGGAATCGGGTGACACTGTCGAGGTGATCACATCCAAGGCCCAGGACGCGGCGCCGTCACGTGACTGGCTGAAGTTCGTGACCACCAGTCGTGCCCGTTCAAAGATCAAGGCATGGTTCACCAGGGAAAGGCGGATCCAGGCACTGTCCGACGGACGCAGTGCGTTGTCGACCCTTCTCAAGAAGGAGGGGTACGGATCCGAGGAACGGAGTTCGATGCTCGAAGCCGTAGTCGGCGAGTTTGGAAAGGGTGATCTCGAGACGCTCCTGATGGCCGTAGGCGAGCACGAGCTGAGCGCCGAGACTGTGGCACAAAAGGCGATCCGATTGACCCAGCCCGAACCCGTCATACCTGACGACGAGCTGTTTACCCCCACGCGTTCTCGCGACACAGCCGAGGGCCCCTTGGTGGTGGTGGAGGGGATGGACGACATGCTGGGGCGTCTTGCCCAGTGCTGTTCACCCATCCCCGGAGATGACATAGTCGGGTATGTCACGGTGGGTCGTGGGGTATCGGTCCATCGTTCCGACTGTGCCAACCTTGCCTATCTCGAGGGAGAACCGGAGAGGATCGTCGACGTATCCTGGCCCAAGGACCGAGTCGGCGGCTACTCCACCTGGCTTCAGGTTGAGGCGATCGACCGCACCCAACTACTACGTGACGTAACACAGATCGTCACCGAAACCGGAGGCAATATCTCCGCTTCCTCCACCGTCACGGGGTCTGATCGCTTTGCCATCCTCAAGTACGAGATCGAACTTGCCGACCCCAGCCAACTACCGCGCATGATCGCCGACATCGAGGAAGTGGACGGTGTGTACAGCGTGTTCCGCATCGGAGAGGTGCGAGAGTAGGTCAGCGACAGACCACTAGCCTCGTCTGGATGTTCCATACCTCCGAGGTCCTCTGGGTGGCTGCAACCAATACCCACGTCATCTCTACCGAACCAGGTGGGCTCGGAGTGATCATCGACGCTCCTCCCGACCCCGATGGTGTCGTCTCGCTTTTGGAATCGTATGACATCACCCCCGTCGCTCTTTTGGTGACCCATGGACACATCGACCACGCCGGTGGGGTCGGTGAGGTGGTGCGAAGGACTGGTGTCAGCGCCTACGTCCACCCAGACGACGACTTCCTGACCATGGACCCGGAGACCCAGCTGCGTCGTCTCTTTGGCGCCGTGCCACCGGGGGAGTATGCCCCACCCGATAACTTCCAATCCCTGACGGACGGCGAGAACCTCGAGCTGGGCGGGTTCTCTATCGAGGTACGGCAGACTCCCGGGCACACTCCCGGCCATTGTGTGTTCTATCTGCCGGATGAGGGTGTGCTATTCAGTGGCGACCAGTTGTTCGCTGGTTCGGTGGGCCGGACCGATCTCCCCGGAGGCGACCAGGACGCTCTCTGGGTGTCAATGAAGCGGAGGGTGATGGATCTCGAAGATGAGGTGCGGGTCCTCACCGGTCACGGGGAAGAGACGACCATCGGCCGAGAGCGAGCTACCAACCCGTTCCGGGGTTACTGGGAGCAGGGCTAGAACCTGGCCCTGATCCTATCTAACCCCGGCGAATCGGGACAGGTGCTTCTCACCGTTAACCTGTTCCCGACCCCAGATCGGTGATCATGAGCCCAACGAAACCACGAACCATGCCAGGCGTGATGGAGCTGCTCCCACGGGAGCAGGAGCTCCATCGCGACCTGATGAGACGGATCCAGGAGGGTTTCGCACGCTTCGGGTTTGTCCCCATCGAGACCCCGGCCATTGAGCTCAGTGAAATCCTGCTCACCAAGACAGGGGGAGAGACGGAGCGTCAGGTTTACTTCGTGCAGTCAGCGGGGCAGCTCGAAAAGGGATCAGACCCCGAGTTGGCCCTTCGATTCGATCTCACGGTGCCCCTGGCACGCTACGTCGCCGAGCATGAGCACGACCTCGTCTTTCCTTTCCGTCGTTATCAGATACAGCGGGTCTACCGGGGGGAGCGTGCCCAGCGGGGCCGCTTCCGCGAGTTCTACCAGTGTGACATCGACATCATCGACCGCGATGAGCTGTCAGTGCGCCACGATGCCGAGATTGCTGCCACGGCGGCGTCGGTGCTCCACGACATCGAGATCGGCGCCTTCACCATCCGTATCAACCACAGACAGCTCCTCCGGGGTTTGCTCGAGCAGGCAGGAGTTGCCGACGTGTCGTCTCAGAGCGATCTGATTCGTCACATAGACAAACTCGACAAGATCGGCCCCCAGAAGGTGGCCTCTTTCTTGATCGATGGAGGAATGAGCCCAGCAGCTGCCGAAACGCTCCTACGCCACACCGCGACACGAACCACCTCCCACGATGAGGGCCTTGCCGTTCTCGGGGATCTGGCCGATGGCCCCGCTGGAGGCGGTGCCGAATCCCTTATGGAGGTATTCCGGGTTCTGGCCGATCTCGGTGTGCCCGAGGACAGATACTGTCTCGACCTCTCCGTCGCCCGGGGACTCGACTATTACACGGGCACGGTGTACGAGACAGTTCTCGACGATCACCCCGAATTGGGGAGTATCTCAGGTGGGGGCCGGTACGACGACCTAGCCGGTCAGTACACCAACACCCATCTGCCGGGGGTCGGCATCTCCATCGGTCTCACCCGTCTCTTCTTCCAGCTTCGGGATGCCGGGTTGCTCCCTTACGAGCGTGCCGTCCTCGACGCCGTCGTCACCTTGATGGACGATGACGGACTCAGCTATGCGCTCGAGGTGGCGTCGTTGCTGCGTGCCGGTGGTCTCCGGGTAGAGACACACATGGAGCCGGGGAAAATCGGCAAGCAGCTCCGTAACGCCGACCGGGCTGGAATCCGCTATGCCCTGATCGATGGCGGTCAGGAGCGCACCGACCACACGATCACCGTCCGCGATCTTGTGGAGGGAACACAGGACACGGTGCCCCTCGAGAAGGCCCTCGCCAAAATCGACAAGGGCTGACACGATCTCTCTACACCTCCGAACCCAGGAACAGATATGACCTACCGCACCGACCAGGCAACCGACCTCGACACCACCCGCGTGGGAGACACCACCACCGTCTCAGGCTGGGTGTCCCGACGTCGCGACCATGGCGGCGTCGCCTTCGTCGATCTCAGGGATGCTACGGGGCTGGTACAGGTCGTTGCCGACCCCGAGGAGATCCAGATAGTCGACGAACTCCGAATGGAGTATTGCATCAAGGTGACCGGCGTCGTCCAGGAGCGCCCGGAGGGCACGGTGAACCATGAGATGTTGACCGGAGAGATCGAGATCCATGCCAATGAGGTGGTGATTCTGAGCCCTTCCAAGCCCCTCCCGTTCATGCTCGACGATCGATCCGAGATCGAGGAGCGCATCCGCCTCAGGTATCGCTATCTCGATCTGCGCCGGCCCCACATGGCCGCCAATCTCCAGGCCCGCTCAAGGTTGACAGGGGCGATTCGCCGTACCCTGGACGAGTTGGGATTTCTCGAGGTGGAGACACCGACCCTGATCCGATCCACACCGGAGGGTGCCCGTGACATGTTGGTGCCGTCCCGGCTCCGACAGGGTAACTTTTACGCTCTTCCCCAGTCGCCACAGCTCTTCAAGCAGCTTCTCATGATCGGGGGAGTGGAGCGTTACTTCCAGATCGCCCGTTGCTATCGGGACGAGGACTTCCGCTCCGATCGCCAACTCGAGTTCACCCAGCTCGATCTGGAGGGCTCCTTCTGGACCCAGGAGGATGTGCTGGTGACGGTTGAGGCGGTGTTGAAGGCAGCTGCCCGGGAGATCAGGGACGTCGATCTCACCGACCCCTTCCCCCGATTGACCTGGCAGGAGGCGATGGACCGTTTTGGTTCCGACAAACCCGATATCCGGTTCGGGATGGAGATCGTGGTCCTCGATGACTTATTCGAAGACACCGAGTTCGGGGTGTTCTCTGGTGCGCTGGACGGAGGTGGGACGATTCGTGGCATCAATGTTGGCTCGCGGGAGTTGTCGAGGGCGCAGGCCGATGGTCTCGTCGATCGGGCCAAGGAGCTCGGCGCCAAGGGTCTGGTTTGGATACAGGTCTCCGAAGACGGCAGTCTCCGCTCACCCGTGGCAAAGTTTCTCTCCGACGATGAGCAAAGCGGTCTGATATCCCGTCTGGAGGCATCCCTGGGTGACGTTCTCCTGATTGCGGCCGACCGTTGGAAGACCGTGTCGCAGGTTCTGGGAGGTTTGCGACTCGATCTGGGCAGACCGAACACGCAGGATGAGCTGGCATTCCTCTGGGTGACCGGCTTTCCGATGTTCGAGGAGGAGGACGACGGCACCCGCACCTTCAGCCACCACCCCTTCACCTCGCCTGTCTCGATCGATGAGATGGTTTCCGATCCCGATCGGGCTATCTCCCAGGCATACGACGCCGTTCTCAATGGGGTGGAACTGGGGTCCGGTTCTATCAGGATTCACGACCCAGCAGTCCAGCGTCAGGTGTTCGAGGTGCTCGGGATCGACGAGGAGACGGCAGAGCGACGTTTCGGTTGGTTCCTAGAGGCTCTCGAGTACGGCACGCCACCCCACGGCGGGTTCGCCTTTGGGATCGACCGACTCGCCATGGTTCTCCAAGGAGAGGACTCCATCCGTGACGTCATCCCATTCCCCAAGACCCAAACCGGTGTCGATCCGATGACCGAGGCGCCTGCCGAAGTCGACGAAACCCAGCTCAAGGAGCTGGGCATCCAGATACGTGCGGAAGTGATCGCAGCCCGGGAAGAGGCGGGGGAGTAGAGAGAGTCGGGGGAGTAGAGGTTCGGATCAGTGTAGGTGTGGACCGGCGAGCTGGCTCTAGGGGGGTGGCCGGGTGCGGGTTTTGGGGTGGTGGAATCTTCGTCGTTGTGGGGGCGAGTGAGGGTCGATTTCCACACCTCGCCCGTGGACGACGATGTGGTGGTGGAACCAACAGAGGGTTGTGAGGTTTTCGGGGTCGGTAGGCCCGCCCTGAGTACCAGGGATGATGTGATGAGGTTGGAGGCGGTAGGTGCTGTCGCAGCCATCGGCTGTGCACACATGGCCGTCGCGTTGGAGGACGGCTCTTCTCAGTTCGGGTGATACGACTTTGGTCTTCGTCCCGTATTTGAGGGGTGTGCCGTCTTCTTGGTGGGCGAGTACCTCGATAGTGCCTGTGCAGAGGATTTCTTCGATCGCGTTTACGCCGACTCGGGGGCCTGCTTCTACCCACACTCCGGTCTGTCCGTTGGTGGGGGCGGCTTCTCTGGCGTCGACGTGAACCGCCAGGAGAGGACCGCCACCACTGTCACCGCCAGTGTTGTTGGTTTGGTGGTCGGTGCAGATGGCGGTGAGGGCGTCGGCGGTGCGCTGGCCCCGGTTGTCTCGATGACCGTCGGGATGGGCACCGAACTCGTCGGCTCTTTCGGTGAGCGTGTCGGAAACAATCTTGCCGTCGGTTCCAGTGAGGAGACCGTGCATCCGCCACGTCCCCTCATCGAGGCT
>WHTL01000400.1 GCA_009377735.1 Acidimicrobiia bacterium | reverse complement strand
ATCGGACAGATGCATCGATCCGCCTACCCCGCCGATGGATCCGATCTGACGTCCGAGCACCTCACCCATCACCTGGCTGGGGGTCATGCCCAGCGCCAGGGCGTGGCCGTGGCCACGGTAGGTGCAAGTGACGACATCCTCTAGGGTTGTCACCGAGGCCAGAGCGACCGCCACAGCCTCTTGTCCCTGGCAGGTATGGGTGCTGCCCTTGACCATTCCGGCGGCGAATAGGTCTTGAATCCCTTCCTCGGTCCGACGGATCTCAATCATCCGTATCAACCGCTCCACCCTGTCGGTGAGAGCCCTACGCCTGCTGAGGACGATCCCGGTCATGATGCCACCCCTTCCCTCTCCCACCAGGGACCGATCGACCGTCCCGAGGCCAGGAGTCCATCGACCTGGGCGATCACCTCGTCAGAGGTAGGTATGAATTTGGCCTCCAACTCGGCGGCAAAGGGTACGGGAACATCGGGGGTTGTGACCCTAACCGGCGGTGCGGTGAGGTCGTCGTACATCTCTTCCACGGCCGCAGCCACCACGTCCGCTCCCCAACCTCCGGACCGAGGGCTCTCCTCGACGGTCACCAGCCGTCCGGTCTTCGCCACCGACTCGAACACGGTGCGCCGATCCCACGGTTGGAGGGTGAGCAGGTCGATGATATCGGCCGCCCAGTCCGCCGACTCGGCAGCAGCTTGGGCGATTCGGACCGTCTGTCCCAGTGTCACGAGCGTGACGTCCTCACCAGACTCCACCGTCTCGGCCTTGCCAAGCGGGATTATGTCGGAATCAGACGGTTCGAGGTCTTCGCGCTCACCGTATAACGCCCGGGGCTCGAGAAGAACCACGGGGTCATCGTCTCGGATCGCCGAACGAATCAACCCGTACGCGGTGCGGGAACTCGAAGGCATCGCCAGCTTGAGACCAGGACTACCAACCATCCACCGTTCCAGAGTTTGGGAGTGCTGGGCGCCGAACCCAGCCCCGCCGCCGGCGGATCCTCTCACGACGAGCGGCACGTTGATCTCCCCTCTCGACAGATAGCGGAACAGTGCGGCTTCGGTAACCAACTGATCGAGCGCGACGCCAAGGAACTCGATGAACATGATTTCCACAACAGGGCGAAGCCCCGTGGCGGCAGCTCCGACAGCGGCACCCAAGAAGCCCATCTCGGATATGGGGGTGTCACGGACACGGTCCCCGAACTCCTCGTGAAGACCGACTGTGGCCTTGAAGACACCACCAGCCTCGGCGACATCCTCACCCCACACGACGACGGCGGGGTCTGCCCGCATCTCGTCGCGGATCCCAAGGGCAATCGCCTGGTTCATCCTCAGCAGCATCTCGTCCGAGTCTCCTTCACAGATCGGGTGGTGCCAGCATGCCAGATCTCGAACCAGTTTGTCAATAATCTACAATGAATTGTTGAAATACTGATTGTCAGCCGACCCATGGGAACCCAGCAACCCTTGACAGCCACCGCATTCCGTGCTCATCACACCAGGACCGGATGTGACTTTTGATCCCTTCCCCAACCGGAATAGAGCCAACCTGGACGTGGCGAACGGTAGTATTGAAGGATAGCCTTTCATAGTATCTTGAATAGGATTCGATAATCTTAGCCAGGGACCAGCATCCGATTGAGAGAGGCAAGTACCAGAATGGCGAAAACGAATGTCGACGAGAAGTCGACCAACGATGGATCGAGCGGGTTGCTTCTCACGTTGGATCGGGGTATCCAGGTCCTGGAGCAGATTGCCCGCGAGCAGGGTCGGGCCACCGCCAAATCCCTTTCGGCCGAGCTCGATATCAACCTCGGCACCTGCTACCAATTGCTGCGGACACTTCAAGCCCACAGCTATATCCATCGTCTCGCGGGTGGTCGCTACGGACTGGGTACGCGGATCGGCTTTCTGGCCGACCACTACGAGAGTGAGGTGGCTCCCTCCCCCGAGCTGATGGACATACTCCACGAGCTGCACGACACGCTTCGAGAGACCGTCTACATCTCCGTACGTCGCAGGCACGCCATTCCCATCGTCGGTGTGCTCGAGGGAACCCAGATGCTCCGAGTGGGCAATCTCACCGTCGGGTATAGCGGCCACAACCACATCCGTGCTTCGGCAAAGGCCTTCCTCGCCTATGCAGACGAGAAGACGTTGGATGAGTTCTTCGACTCGAAAACACTCGAAACCCGCACACCCAACACCATCACAACCTGGGACGCCTTCCTCGACGAACTCCATGCGACTCGTGAGCGTGGTTATGGGATCGACAATGAGGAGTACGCCGAGGGCGTGACCTGCCTCGGAACCGTGATCTTCGACGATGAGGGACGGCCATACGGCGCCTACGGAACGTCTTTCCCCGCCCGGCGCTTCCCCACCGACGAGGAGACTATCGCCGAGGGCATCATCGCGGCGGGCGAGAAGGCGTCGCGGTTGCTGGGATACGAGGGCGCCTACCCACCGGAATCAGGCTAGCCCGATACCACATACCCGCTCTCTGACCGGCGCAGGGTGTCACTCCGCTAGCTACCCTTCCAGCGCGGAGATCTGTGCTCGGTGAATGCCGCAATGCCTTCCCGAAAGTCGTCGGAAGAGTAGACGACTTCGACCAGTTCTTCGTAGGTTGGATCCTGTATCTGGGCGCGTCGGTTCGACCGGATCCGTGTCAGCATTCTCTTGGATAGCTGGAGTGTGAGCGGTGCGTTCTCAGAGATCCGGCTTGTGAGATCAGTGGCATGCTCCTCGGCGGCTCCTACCGGGACAACCTGGTTGACCAACCCGGCCCGGAAAGCCTCTTCTGCTCCGATCAATCGTCCGGTGTAGATGAGATCGAAGGTGAGTGTCGGACCCGCAACTTCCATTAGTCGGGTGAGGTTGTGCGCATTCAGGAGGTTCCCGAGCGTACGGGCCATCGGCATCCCAAAGCGAAGATTATCCCCCGCAATCCGCATGTCGCAGGCGAGCGCGATCGCAGCGCCACCTCCGGCGGTCGCTCCGAGTAGTAGCGCGATCGTCGGCTTCGGGACCGATTCGATCTGCTCGAGTACATCCTCGATTCTCGACT
>WHTL01000042.1 GCA_009377735.1 Acidimicrobiia bacterium | reverse complement strand
TCTGGAACAACGAGATCCAGTTTCCAGAGCAGATCATCGAGATCGAAAACGGCAACGTGCTCGGTGCCGGGTTCAGCTCCCCGTCCGGGGTGTGGGAGTTTGACCCAGATGGCGACCAGTTGGCCCTATACGACCCCGTCACCTCGGTGCGGGGCGCTTATGAGCTTCCCGACGGCCAAATCCTCGCCACCAACAGTGGTGGCATCCACCGGTTCACCAGGGACAACCCTGATGAGGCTGTGGAACTCCTCAACGGCAGTTCCTACATGATCACCCCGATCGGGGTTGAGAACTGTGACATCCCCGAGTGGTTGACCGTGGATCCGGTCTCCGGATCGACCGAACCAGGAGGCTCCGACACGGTAACCGCCACCATCGACACCACCGGTCTGCCCCTAGGTGAACACGAGGCCGGGATCTGCGTGGACAGCAACGACCCGGTGCAGCCGACCGTGTCGGTGCCGGTCACCCTCGACGTGGTGCTGCCCCCGAACTTCGGCACCATCCAGGGCACCGTGCAAACCCTGGGCTACTGCGACGCCGACGTGGGAGCACTTGAGGGAGCCACGGTTGAGATCGTCGGTGCCGAGAGCACCGAGACACTGGTGACCGACGAGGACGGGTTCTATCAGGTGCACCTCCCTCACAGCGAGAGTCCGCTCACCATCACGGTCACCGCCAATGGTCATCTACCGGCAACAGTCGAAGGAGTCACCTTCAGTGGTGGGGATGTGGTGACGCAGGAATTCGACCTCGACCTCGATGCGCCCTGTGGCACGGTTGATCCCACCGAGTTCTCGTTCAACATAAGGGAGAACGACGTTGTCACCGACACCCTGACCATCGGCAACGTGGATGGCGCCGCCGACTTGGACTGGTCGGTCGCCGAGGCAGAGCCAGTCGGGGGAGCCAGCGCGGCCCCGACCGCGAACGTGTTGCAGCAGCAGACCGGGGTGCCGTCCTACACCACGACGGGTTTCGTCGATGTCGGGTACGTGACCTTCGACGCCACCGATCCCAGTGAGCTGACGACGATCGCAGACCCGCAGCCGACCAACGTGTATGCGGCGACGTTCATCGACAACGACTTCACCCGTCACTACATGTTGGCCAGTTCGGCAGGCTCTCTCCCGGAGAACACCTTCGGGTATATCGACACAGAGACCGGCGAGTTCACCACGCTGGGCACCGTCAGTGGCGCCCCGGCAGGCGGGACCTGGTCCAGCATGAAATGGGATCCCAGCACGAGTACCTTGTACGCTTCCAACATCGTCTCCTTCGGCGACAGTCGGCTGTTCACTATCGACCCGGAGACTCTGGAAGCGACAGAAGTTGGCCCAATCCAGGGTCCAGATGTCAGCTCCAGTGCGGGTGTGATTGCTATTGCTATTTCGGCTGACGGTCTGATGTATGGCATCGAACTCTCCGACGACGTCCTGCTGGCGATCGACAAGACCACCGGCGAGGCGACGGTGATCGGTGACACCGGGGTCGCCGCCAACTTCGCCCAGGACATGGACTTCGACCATACCGACGGCACCCTTTACTGGGCCGGGTATCAGGGCAGTGGCAACAGCCAGATGTTCACCGTTGACACCGAGACCGGCGCCGCGATGTCGATCGGTGATGTGGCTGGTGGCTCCGAGCTCCTGTCGTTCTCGGTTGCATTGCCGAGTGCGACCTTGCAGTGTGACACCCCCAGTGGCATCTCCTGGCTGAGCGCTGACCCGACCGCCGGGACCGCGGCGGCGGGCTCGAGCAGCGACGTTGGGGTGACCGTTGACGCCACCGAGTTGACAGCCGGCGAATACGAGGCCGGGCTGTGTGTCAGTACCAGCGATTCGCGCCACCCCCTGATCGAGGTCCCGGTGGCCCTCACCCTGAGACCCGAGTTCGTCCTCGAGGCGGAGGGACGCAGGGTGCGTGGTCTCCACTTCGTCGATCTGACTTGGAGCGGGGCATTGTCCGACGACGTCGACATCTACCGTGACGGCGAGTTGATCACCACCGAGCGAAACGACGGTGCCCACACCGACAACACGGGTCGAAGCGAGCGCGCCACGTACGTCTACCAGGTATGCGAAGCGGGCACCGACGACTGCTCCAACGAAGCCACGGTGAGGTTCGGCGGTCCCCCTCCAGGACGGGGAGGAGGAGACTAGGACTCACCGACCGCACCTTTTGGTTCCCGATGGGGGAGCAGTAGGTCGCAGGTTCGAACCCTGCCTCGGACGCCAGGCCGATTAAGAGAATCTGGTGCGGCGCACACCCGGCCCAAACCTGTCACTCATCGTCGACGGTTGGAGCTAATAGCCCTCTTACCGGGGGAAACGCTAGAGCCGGAGAGGGGATTCGAACCCCTGGCCTACGCTTTACGAGAGCGTTGCTCTACCCCTGAGCTACTCCGGCGGTGGACAAAATGGTAGCGAAGGCGAACATCGTTCAGAATCCGTGGATGATGGGTTGCAGTCTCGGAGCGGTTCGTTGGTACCGTTCAGTATTCGTGGCAGACCAGGCAACATTCACCGATGATGCGATGGAATTCGCACCGCAGCTCTATTCGGCTGCTTTGCGGATGACCCGCAACCCGGCCGATGCCGAGGACCTGGTGCAGGAGACGTTCCTCAAGGCCTATCGGGGCTATCACGGTTTCGAGGCGGGCACCAACCTTCGTGCCTGGTTGTATCGGATCCTCACCAACTCCTACATCAACCGTTACCGCAAGGCGGCACGTCGGCCCGACGAGGTGGAGATGGACGATGTCGGCGACTTCTATCTCTATCGAAAGCTGGGAGCCGCCGACACCGCGGCGGCGTCCCGTAGTGCCGAGGACCAGCTCTTGGATGGCCTCGTCGAGTCCGATATTCGCGAGGCGGTGGAGGACCTGCCGGAGCACTATCGGCTCCCCGTCCTCCTCGCCGATTTGGAGGGGTTCTCGTACAAGGAGATAGCGGAAATCCTCGACGTTCCGATGGGAACGGTAATGTCGCGACTTCATCGTGGAAGAAAAGCCCTCCAGGACTCGTTGTATGAGTTCGCAAGGGCAAGAGGCCTCGTTCCCGAGGAAGCCAATGAGTGAATACTGCAACGAAGCGATGAAACAGGTCTATCGCTACCTCGACGGTGAGATGACCTGGTGGAGGGCACGGGAGATTCGTCATCATCTCGAAGACTGCCCCCCGTGTGGTGAGGCCTTCTCCTACGAGGACCACTTTCTCAAGGTGGTTCGTCAGGGCCTCAAGGAGGAGCCGCCAACGGAGATGATGGAACGTCTTCGAGCCGTCCTCCGTTCCGAAGAAGCTGGTTGACTCGCTCCCGCACGACGTCGGCTGTAGTCTCCAATAAATGATCCGGCGTATCACATTTCTTCTTTTGACGGCTGTAATCGTGACGGTGTCGGTGCCTGCCATTGCGGCAGACGAGACCACCGCGACCACCACGGCCACCGAAACCACCGTGGCCGAGGAAGGCGCGGCTGGAGGCAACACTCCTGAGCCGGCGGCCCCGGCAACCACCGTGGCCCCGCCCGATACCCAGGCCGACTGGACCTATCGTTTCCTCATCCCGCTCGGAATCGTCCTCGCCGTGTTTGTCGTCGGGATCATCACCATCCAGTACTTTCTCCAGGTGGTTCGGAAGCGCTACCGCGTCAACGAGTGATTTCGACCACGATTGCCCGGAGGGTGGCCTCACCCCTGGCGGGTGACTACCCGCTCGCCACTACCTATCACCGTGAGGCCCTCGCCGCAGACCTCGATGTCATGGTGCCCACTGCCGAGGAGGCGGTGGCGGAGTCGACGGGCCTCCACGCCGCCGGTCGCGCCGATGTCGCCCTTGTGGATCGAACCGAATGGGTGACCCGAAACCTGGGATCTTTCGGTCATCTCCTGGTCCCCTTGGAAGAGGCTTTGGCGGAGCGTCTCGGAGCCGACGGGAAACCCTCATCGGTGGCGTCGATGTTCATGTCGGTGGAGATGGGAGCGCTCCTTGGACTCCTCTCACGACGTGTCCTCGGTCAATACGAACTGGTCCTACCCACCGGCGAGGATGGTGATGTCGTTTCCTTCGTCGCCCCCAATCTCTTGGAGATGGAGCGATCTAACCAGTTCAAACCGTCGGATTTCCGCACCTGGGTTGCACTCCATGAGATGGCACACCGCGCCCAATTCCAGGCAGTGCCCTGGATGAAGGATTATTTCAATGGGTTGGTGGAGTCGGTCGTCAGCACCGCCATTCCCCGACCCGGCCGATTCGCCGAAACGGTGAGGGAGATCATCGATCGGCGTCTCGCCGGATCGCCCGTAATCGACGACACCGGTCTGATCGGACTGGTTTCTCCACCCGAGCAACGGGAGGTCCTCGATTCCATCCAGGCTCTGATGTCCCTTTTGGAAGGCCATGGACATGTGGTGATGGACCGGCTCGGCGCCGAGATGCTGACGAGCAACGACCGAATGTCCCGGGTTCTCACTCGGCGTCGCCAGAACCAGCGGGAGTCGTGGTTCTTCAGGCTCACCGGTCTCAATCTGAAGATGCGCCAATACGAGGACGGTGCTCGTTTCATCGACGAGGTAACCGAGCGAGCCTCCTGGGATACTGTCTCGGTTGCATGGACCGAGCCAGCGGCCCTCCCAACCCTCGCCGAGATCGGCGATGCCGACAAGTGGCTGACCAGGGTCGCCTGAGGGATCTTTCCGAGTCGGTTCTCAGCCGAGTCCAGTCTCCTGAGAGTGCCGTCCTCGTCGCCCTCAGCGGCGGAGCCGACTCAGCCGTGTGCGCCTGGGCAATGGTTCAAATGGGTGTGACCGTGCGTGGGACGTATGTCGATCACGGTTGGGCTCACTCGTCGATGATGGGCGAAGCGGCCGGAAAGGTGGCTCATCATCTCGACATCGATCTGGAGAGGCGATCGGTCGACGCCCCCCGCGACGAGGGTGGTGCCCGTCGTCTCCGCTACATGGCTCTGACCGGGGTCGCCCGTGACGAAGAGTTGATCGCAACGGGTCATACGGCCGATGACCAGGTCGAGACGGTCCTCGCCTTTATCCTCCGGGGTACGGGGCCGGAAGGTCTCATGGGAATCCCCCGGGAGCGTTCCGGGCTGGTGCGTCCCATCATCGATGTTTGGCGGGCGGAGACACGGGAGCTCTCAGCGATGCTGGCACTTCCCGTTGCCGACGACCCCACCAATGACGAGCCAGGACAACGCAACGACATCCGCAATATCCTCATTCCCCACCTCGAGGAGACCTACAACCCGGCTGTGAAGCGGGCTCTGGTACGGATGTCAGGTCTGGTGGCCGAGGAGCACAGCCTCATCGCCGAGATGGCGGACTCGGTCCCCGTTCGGGTAGGGGAGGGGATGGCCACAATCCCCCTCTCGTCGCTCCGCAGTGTGGGGCGTGCCGTGGCAACCGAGGCGATCAGGAGGGTGTGTCGTCGCCTCAATCCTCCTTACGGGCCCGACGCCGATGGCATCTCCCGGATCCTCGACGTCGTGGAGGGTGCCTCTGCTGGTGCTGAGGTCGGTGGAGGTCTCACAGTCCGAACAGACCGGGCCCTTCTCACGATCTCTACCCGCGATGGTAAGCACTAACTTGTGAGTCATTCTCCGGAGGAAACCACGTGACCGAAATTCGAACCCTCATCAGCGCCGAGGAGATCGCCAATGCCCTGGCGCGGATGGGTGCTGAGATCACCGAGAAGTACCGTGGCAAAGATCTTCTCCTCGTGGGTGTTCTAAGGGGGGCGTTCGTGGTGATGGCCGACCTGGCCCGTCACATCGACCTGCCGGTGGAATTCGACTTCATGGCGGTATCCTCCTACGGCGCATCCACCCAGACATCGGGTGTCGTCCGGATTCTCAAGGATCTCGATGAGGAGATTGCCGGCCGCGATGTGCTCATCGTCGAGGACATCATCGACTCCGGTCTGACCCTGAACTATCTCATCAAGAGTCTTCGGGTGCGACGCCCCGCCTCCCTCGGAATAGCGTCCCTGTTGGTGAAGGAGGGGATCCAGCGGGTGGAGCTTGAGATCGACCATGTCGGCTTCCACATCGGTCCCGAGTTCGTCGTGGGCTATGGCCTCGACTACGCCGGCCGCTACCGGAATTTGCCATATGTGGGGGTCATCGACTCCCTAGAGGACCTCTGAGTGGTCCTTTCTGTACGGATTGACGCCAGATTCCCGTACCATGGGCTAGCAACCATCCCCCACCCCTGAGGACGAGCACGTGAATCGAACCGGACGGACCCTTCTTATATATGGATTGGTGATCGTGACCGCCGTCCTCGTGGCCCAATGGTGGTTCGACTCGGTTACCGGTCCCGAAGAGGTCGAGCTCTCTCAGTTCCTCAACCAGGTGGAGGCCGGCGAATTCGAGACGGTGGAGATACTGGCCCGCTCCAACCAGATAAACGCCCGACTCCCCGGTTCCAATCTGCCCGAGGACAGCTGGGATGTCTACACCGACTATCCCGATGGTTATGAGGGGGACCTCACCACCCAGATCCGTGATTCGGGGACACCATTCACCACTGACCCCCAGCCTCCGGGGTTGTGGGAGATCTTGATTAGCTTCCTGCCTTGGCTCCTTCTCATAGGTTTCATGATTTTCATCTTCTCCCAGATGCAGGGTGGGGGAAACCGGGTGATGCAGTTTGGGAAGTCCAAGGCCAAGATGGTCTCCAAGGACCAGCCCAAGGTCACCTTCGATGATGTCGCGGGGCTCGATGAGGCGATCGAGGAGCTCGATGAGATCCGAGACTTCCTCGAGAACCCCGACAAGTACCGCAAGATGGGCGCCAAGATCCCCAAAGGTGTGCTTCTCTTCGGACCTCCGGGAACCGGTAAGACCCTGCTTGCCAGGGCGGTGGCCGGCGAGGCCGGGGTGCCCTTCATGTCCATCTCGGGCTCCGACTTCGTCGAGATGTTCGTTGGTGTCGGTGCCTCCCGGGTCCGTGACCTCTTCGAACAAGCCAAGACCAACGCCCCCGCCATCGTATTCATCGACGAGATCGATGCCGTCGGGCGTCACCGTGGTGCCGGTCTCGGTGGCGGTCACGACGAACGTGAGCAGACCCTCAACCAGCTTCTGGTGGAGCTCGATGGTTTCGAGGGGAACACCGGAGTCATCGTCATGGCGGCCACCAACCGCCCCGACATCCTCGACCCGGCCCTGTTGAGGCCTGGTCGTTTCGACCGCCAGATCACGATCGATGCCCCCGATGTGGAGGGTCGTGAGGCGATCCTCGGAATCCACTCGGCCGGCATGCCGCTCGCACCCGAGATCGACCTGAAGGTGCTTGCGAAACGCACCCCCGGGTTTACCGGCGCCGATCTCGCCAACCTCATCAACGAGGCCGCCCTTCTCGCCACCCGGCGTCGCAAGGAGCGGATCACCATGGACGAGCTCGAGGACGCCATCGACCGTGTCATCTCCGGTCCGGAGCGCAAGAGCAAGATAATGAGCGATGAGGAGAAGAAGCTCATCGCCTATCACGAGACCGGTCACGCTCTGGTGGGGTGGGCCCTTCCCATGGCCGATCCAATCCACAAGGTCACGATTGTCGCCCGTGGCCGCTCCCTCGGCCACACCCTTGCTCTCCCCGAGCGGGACAAGGTCCTGGTGAAGCGTTCAGAGCTGGTGGACCAGCTGGCCATGCTTCTTGGCGGCAGGGTGGCCGAAGAGATCATCTATGCCGATCCCAGCACCGGTGCAGCCAACGACATAGAGAAAGCCACCAAGCTGGCCAGGAAAATGGTCATGGAGTATGGCATGTCCGAGGAGTTGGGTCCCATGCAGTATGGACAGGCCAACGGCGAGGTGTTCCTTGGCCGGGACTACGGACGGCAACAGGACTATTCCGACGAAGTGGCATCGTTCATCGATGCGGAGGTCCGAAAGATGATCGCCACCTCCCATGCCGAGGCACTGGAGATCCTCACTGTGCACCGAGAGGCCATGGAGCGTCTGGTGGCCACACTGCTGGAGAAGGAGACCGTCGGTCCCGACGAGCTCGACGAGATCTTTAGCGATGTCCCCAAGTGGGAACACACCGGCGAGACCAACATGCGTATCAAGTATCCCGATGGCTGGGAGCCGTCGGCAGAAGATCAGAAGGCAGCGGCTTCGGAGGTGGAGCAGGATGGCGAAGGTCGGGTCACCCCCACCTTCGGTTTCAAGGGCGGTCGCGCCGGCACCGCAGGACGCCCCGTAGAACAAGGTTGATATGTCTGGGGGCTCGGCCCCAGACCCCCACGGCTGCCTCTGTTTTGCTTGTCGCGTGGTCGGGCCGTCCGACGTCAATCCCGCGACCCGGTGGCTGTCTGGCGTAAATCGGTCGTGTTCGAGTTTAGTGTCATCGCTGCCTGAGCTTTCCTCATTGTCTCGGATTGGCTGTCTCAACGCTCCGTCGATCAATTTTTTGTGGAGCTCCACCGGCCCTGATACTGGTTGTCGTCGGCCCTCTCCCCCCTCATTCGAGGGGGGAGAGTCGCGTGTGGGCTCAGTTGGGTGTGGGTGTCGTGGCCAGGCCTACGGCTATTCCGAAGGTGATCACCATCAGGGTGAGCTCGGCGCCGGCGAGGAGCAGAAAGTCCCGGAGGCGTGCCGATCCTCTGCCTATGACACGTCGTCGTTGTGCCCACCCGAAAAGGGCCAGGGCGAGAATCATCAATACCTTGAGAGTGACGACGATGCCGTAGGCACTCTCCCAGACCTGGCCCAGTTCGATCTGTTGCAGTGCCGAGACGATGCCGGATAGCGCAAGTGCCAGTATGGAACCGAGGGCAACGCGGGAGTATCTTGGGAGGACATCGAGCCACGCATCTGAATGCTTCAAGGCCAGCCATCCGACGGCCACGAGTCCACCGACCCAGAGAGAGACCGCCGCGACGTGGATCCCGAGGACGGCGCCAGCCAGAACCGGGGATGGGGCGGTCAGCACGTGGCCGCCGACGATGGCCCCTCCAATAACGGCGAGGAGTGCGATGGGGAAGGGCAGCCACCGTGACTTTGACCGCAGAGCGGTGACACTGGTTGCGGTCGCCATGACCAACTCGATCAGCAGTGGTCTTGCCTGGGGGGAGGCGAGGCTGGCACCGATACCCTGTGACGCAAGCTGAACCGACTCGATCCGCAGCTCGATCACGGTCAAACCGGCGGCTATCAACACCAGGCCCGCCCAGACTGCCCCCATTGCGACGGCGATTCGCAATGCACCGGTCTGAATCGTGACCGGGGTGGACGTCAGATACCCTCCTCCCAACCAGGCGAAGCCCACCGTCACTGTGGCTGCCATCCGGGTCAGTAGGGAGAGCATGCTCTGGACCCAAGCCATCACCGGCCCGGCATCGGGTAGGCCGCCAGGTGCGGGCTCGGGTGCGCCACCGCCCAGGACCATCACCAGGACCAAAGTGATCACCCCGGCACACAGGGATCCGACCCCGAACAGGAGGATCGAGCTGACCCGCGTCGGCTTAATTCCCCCCTCGCTGCTTCACCGAGCGTGTCAGGACCAAGGTAACAAGGGCCAGAGCCACGCCGAGACCACCGGCGAGGCCGATGATCGCTCCGGTGCTCACTCCGTCCTGGGATGACGTTTCCGGAGTCGAGGTGGAAGTGTCCGATACCTCGCTCGTGGTGGGGGTAACCGTGGTGGAGGGACTAGTGGTGGAGGGGGTGGTCGCGGCGGCGGTTGTCGTCGGTTGCGTCGAGCTCGAGGTCGTTGGTTGAGCCTCGGTCGTGGTCGTGATGGGCTCCTCTGGTTCGAGTGTGAAGACGACCTCTCCCGTCAACGGGTGCCCGTCGGTGGCGGAGACTTGGAACGCAATCGTGTAGGTGCCCGCGGGCGGGTTTGGTTCGGGAGTAAGCCGCTGGGTGACGATCTCACCCGAAATCGATGCGCCACCTTCGGCAATATCACGCCCATCCGGTCCGGTCAATGCCACGGCCACCGGCTCGATGACGGTATCGCTGAACGTGAGCTCCACTGTCTCAGGGAGCGTCGCCACCAAAGCCGCGTCTTCTGGGTCCGAGCCAAGAAACTCGGTATGGGCAAGAACGGGGAGGGCCAGGATGAGGATGATCGCCAGACCCACCACGCCAAACGGTATCCGGCTGGCACGGTGGAACCTTTGGTTCACTTCAACTCCAGTGTCTTCATCGACGACCTGACTTCACCAACAATACGAAGCCACAACCGACCCCGGTTCGGATGGTGACGGTGGAAGGGTACACGGTCCCTGAATCTCCGATTGAGTTCGACCACAATGGCCAACATGAGGACATTTCTCCGCTTCGGCCCCTTTGGCACGTGTGTATTGCTGGCGATCTTTGGAACGGTGCTCGCCGTGGTGGTCTCACCTCTCTGGTGGATCCTTGGTGGGCCCATGCTCGCCCTCTCCGCTGTTGGAGTTTGGAATCTCCTGCAGAGAGAGCACACCGTTCTTCGGAACTACCCGGTGATTGGTCATGCGCGCTACATCGCCGAGTTCATCCGGCCCGAGGTATTGCAGTACTTCGTGGAGAACGACACGGAGGGGGTGCCATTCGACAGGGACACCAGGGCCACCGTCTACTCGCGGGCGAAGGGGGAGTCCGACAAGAAATCCTTCGGCACCGAGCGGGACCTGTACCAGGTTGGCGCCGAGTTCCTCACCCATTCGGTGACGTCGCGCATCGATACCCTCCCCGGCCTCCGAATCACGGTTGGTGGGCCCCAATGTGATCACCCCTACGACATGTCGATCCTGAATGTCTCGGCGATGAGCTTTGGTTCTCTGTCGGCCAACGCCATCCTCGCCCTAAATGGTGGGGCGAAGCTCGGCGGATTCTCCCATGACACCGGGGAGGGAGGGATCTCCGAATACCACAGACGGCCCGGCGGCGACCTGGTGTGGGAGGTGGGAACCGGCTATTTCGGGTGTCGGACAGCCGATGGCAATTTCGACCCCGGGCTCTTTGCCGAGAAGGCGTCAGAACCCCAGGTGAAGATGGTCTCCCTCAAGCTATCCCAGGGCGCCAAGCCCGGTCTGGGCGGGGTGATGCCGGGAGCCAAGGTCACCCCCGAGATCGCCGCCATCAGGGGACTCCCGGTTGGTGTCGACTGTATCTCGCCACCATCCCACTCTGCCTTCTCGACACCGATCGAGATGATGGAGTTCCTGGCGAAGTTCCGCGAGCTCGCCGGAGGCAAACCCATGGGAATCAAGCTGTGTGTAGGGCGGAAGGTCGAGTTTCTGGCCATGATCAAGGCGATGCTCGCCACCGGCATATATCCGGACTTTGTGAGTATCGATGGGGCCGAGGGCGGCACCGGCGCCGCCCCCCAGGAGTTCGAGGACAACATCGGACTCCCACTGACAGATGGACTCATGTTTGCCCGCAATGCCCTGAGTGGTGCCGGTATCCGCCATCACATCAGGATTGGAGCGGCAGGGAAGATCGCCACGGGCTCCGACATCGTGAAGCGGATCATCCAGGGTGCAGATTATGCCCTCTCGGCACGGGCGATGATGTTCGCGGTGGGTTGCATCCAGGCGACCAAGTGCCATACCAATCACTGCCCCACAGGGGTCACCACCCAGGACCCGAAACGGATGCGGGCTCTCGACGTCGTAGACAAGACCGAGAGGGTTTACAAGTACCACCAGAAAACGGTGATGAGTGCCGCCCGGATCGTGGCCTCACTCGGTGTGGACCACACCGATGAGCTCCATCCGTCGATGCTCATCCGTCGTGTCAGCCCCACCGAGACATCGTCGTACGCCGAGTTGTACCCGTCGCTGGAGTCGGGACAGCTTCTCGATGACCCCCCACCCGGGTGGCGAGCGGACTGGAATAGGGCACGAGCCGAAGAATTCTGAGGTAACAGGGGTGACAGTCTTCCCGGGACAGGTAGCATTTTGGTGGTGCAAGGAGTCAATTGAGCGATAAACAGATCGACATCCCCCGGATCGAGGCGGCTGTCCGGGAAATCCTCATTGCGCTGGGGGAAGACCTCGACAGGGAGGGCCTCAGGGGCACGCCCGCACGCGTCGCCAAATTCTACTCCGAGGTGTTCTCCGAGATCCATAACGATCCAGGCGATGTGGTCGACGCCTTTTTTGGCGACGAGCACCACGAAGAGATCGTGATGGTCAAGGACATCCCCTTCTATTCCATGTGTGAGCACCACCTGGTGGCCTTCCACGGTCAAGCCCATGTGGCATATCTCCCCAGCGGTCGCGTCACCGGCCTCTCCAAGCTGGCTCGCCTCGTCGACGGCTTCGCCAGACGCCCCCAGATGCAGGAGCGTCTCACCGCTCAGGTGGCTGATGCCCTGGTGGAACGTCTCTCCCCGAGCGGAGTACTGGTCGTCGTCGAGGCAGAACACCTTTGCATGGCGATGAGAGGTGTTAGAAAACCGGGGGCCGTCACCGTCACCTCCGCCGTCCGCGGCGTCATGGAATCGAATGCGTCAACACGGGCGGAGGCCTTCTCGCTGCTATTCGGGACACGACGATGACCGAGTGGAGGCTCCGGACCAGAACCCTGGATCTGGAAGAGCCCCGAGTCATGGGAATAGTCAACACTACCCCGGACTCCTTCTCCGACGGTGGTGTGTACGACGCCCCCGACCTGGCCATCCGTCATGGGCGCCGACTCGTTGCCGAAGGTGCCGACATCATCGATGTCGGGGGCGAGTCGACTCGACCCGGTGCCAGCCCTGTCGCCGTCGGGGAGGAGATCGGCCGCACCCTCCCCGTCATCAGCGACCTCGCAGCGGAGGGGATCGTGGTCTCCATCGACACCCGTAAACCCGAGGTTGCGCTCGCCGCTCTTGAGGCCGGGGCGGAGATCGTCAACGACGTTTCCGGTGCACGACAGGATGAGATCAGGAGCCTGGTGAAGGAGAAGGGGGCGGGGCTGGTGGTGATGCACATGCGGGGTGATCCCGCCACGATGCAGGACAATCCCACCTACGGGAATGTCGTCAGGGAAGTCACCGACTATCTCGCCGAGAGGGCGGCTACCTGCGTGTCGGCGGGCATCCCGAAAGAGTCGATCGTCATCGATCCCGGTTTCGGGTTCGGTAAGAACGTCTCCCACAACCTTGCCCTTCTCGGTGGTCTGGAGATGGTGGTGGGGTTGGGCTACCCGGTGCTTGTTGGGACTTCGCGGAAGAGCTTTTTGGGCAGGGTGGCAGAGGTGGATGATGTCTCCACCCGCGATTCCCTCACGGCAGTCACTTCGGCACTGGCTATCGAGCGAGGCGTTTCGATGGTTCGGGTACACGATGTTGCCACCTCGGTGGCAGCTATCAAGTTCGTGATGGCTATGGTGCGGGCCGTTAGACAACAGGAGGAAACATCTTGATCACTGGGTTGAAGCCCAAAGGGTTCACCTGGGTGATCACTGATCATCTGGCTGTGTCGGAGCGGATCGGTGGTAACGGGTTTCAACATCGGAGGGTGCGGAGAGACGAGGAGATCGACTGGATCGTCCATGAAGCGGGCGTGACAGAGGTGGTGAGTCTCCTTGCCGGGAACCAGAACCTGTCCTCCTATGTCGCCGCCGGTCTCAATGTGCATCATGTCCCGGTCGTCGGTGAGGTCTCGGTCGAGACTCAATCGGAGCTGTACGAGACGCTGTCGTCGCTATACCCGGCTACCGATGCCGTTGTGCTGGTTCACCGGGAGATGATCGATGACGTCGTAGCCGGGCTGCTCGGTGGCTATATCGTCTATGCCGGGCTGGTGGAGAACCGGGTGCTCGCTCTCGCCGTGATCCAGGAGATCGTGGGCCGCGCCCTGGGCCCGGAGGGTCGCAGTCTGGTTCATTCCGAAGAGTGACCAAGAAGCCTCCCACGGACAGTGAACCCTTGGATCGGATTGTCATCACCGGTCTCGAAGTATTCGCCCATCACGGTGTCCTCGCCCACGAAAAGACGACGGGTCAGAGGTTCCTGGTGGATCTCACCATCCACACCGACACCAGGGACGCAGCCGACGGCGACGATCTGACCAAGACGGTCGATTACGGGGCAATCGCCGACGAGGTGAGTGAACTCGTTTCCTCAACTCGATTCGACCTGATCGAGACGGTTGCCCACCATGTTGCCAAAGCGGTTCTGACCCACACCCGGGTGTCGGCTGTCGACGTCACGATCCACAAACCCGAGGCACCGGTCGACCACTCCTTTGGTGATGTCGCCGTGACCATCAGCCGCAGCAACCAGCACGGTGACCGGGACTGATGCGTGTTGCCGTGGGGCTCGGCTCCAACATGGAAGATCGCCGTCATCAGCTAGAGACGGCCGTTTCGGAGCTTTCTGAGGTCGTGGGGGCCGTTGTGGCAGTGTCGTCGTTGTACGAGAGTGTGGCCGTTGGAGGGCCCGTACAGGACCCATTTCTGAATGCGGTGGTGGTTGTCGAGACCGACCATCCGCCTCAGCGGGTTCTCGGGGCACTACAGAAGCTGGAGATGCGTCATCACCGGACCAGAGACATCCGATGGGGCCCGCGCACCCTCGACCTCGACATCATTGCCACCGACGAAGGCCCGCTCAGGACCCCGGATCTGGTGGTACCGCATGTGCGGGCACACAAGCGGCGGTTCGTGCTGAAACCGCTCCGGGAGGTGTGGCCCGAGGTTCTGCTCGCCGACGGAAAGCAAGCCGCGCTGAATCGTGAACTTCCAGATCAGCCCCTCACCCTCGTCGATCGGAATTGGTGGTCGGAACCTAGCTAGTGCCCCCCACCGCAATTGCGTTGGAGAGCACACGACATAGCCCGGTCGGGTCCACTAGATTGGGGTTATGAGGTGCCGAGCTCCTCCGTAGTGTCTCCTATCACCGGCAGCACGCGAGCACGGAGGAACCAACTTTGGCCACCAGGGCACGGAACAACCGCAACCAGATTCCCGGATACGACGAGCTTCGCCCCAGTCGAGACGAAAGGCAGAGAGAACGACGACGGGTCCGTCATGCCACCCGGCAGGCTCTCAACACGGTCTCGGCCGAGGATCCCGAGGATCTTGAACCACTCCCCGAAGTGCGGCGGAGCGCCACCAGCGATACCCATGCCGAAGAGGACACCGAACCCACCCGAAACCGATTCAAGGTTTGGAAGACAAAGTTCTGGAAGCGTCGCAATTCATATAGGGATATGAAGGCGGAGATGGATGCGGACTGGCCAGTGATCACCGAGGAGCAGTTGTAGCAAACAGCGAGTGAGGGGGACTCCCAGCTAGGGGTTGCCTCAACGCGAGATTTCATCTGGGGTCGGCAGCGGCTTGAATGTGGGGGCTATGACCGACTCTGACCTGACCGAGGGACGCCGCCGGCACTATCAGGAGCTCTTGGATTCCGGTGGTCTGCCGACTCGGTTTGAGCGAACCGCACAGGCCGCGGAGTTGCACGAGCAGTTCGATCATCTGGGGGCAGGGGAGGAGACCGATACCGAGGTCACCGTGGCTGGTCGGATCATTTTGTTGCGCTCTTTCGGGAAGCTGATTTTTGCCACCATCTCGGAACGCTCCGGGCGTATCCAGCTCTTTGTCGACAGGAAGGTTCTAGGTGCCGAGGGATTCGCCGGGTTTGAGCGGCTCCAGCTTGGTGACTGGGTGGGTGCCACCGGAGAGGTGATCACCACCAAGAAAGGCGAGCTGTCCGTCCGTGTCACCGACTTCACCATCCTGTCCAAGAGTCTTCATCCGCTGCCCGAGAAATGGCATGGTCTTAGCGACATCGAGACCCGGAGTCGTCGCCGATACCTCGACCTCATCGTCAACGAGGACGCCAGGCGGGTCGCACTCGCCCGTTCCTCGGTCATCTCCGAGCTTCGCTGCCAGTTCGAAGAGAGGGGCTATATCGAGGTGGAGACGCCGATCTTGGCCATAGAGGCCACCGGTGCCACCGCCCGTCCCTTCCACACGCACCACAACGCCCTCGGTATCGATATGCAACTCCGGATCGCCACCGAGCTACATCTCAAGAGGCTCATCGTTGGCGGTCTGGAGCGTGTCTTCGAGATTGGGAGGGTCTTTCGGAAT
The DNA here is from genome assembly GCA_009377735.1 of Acidimicrobiia bacterium. GTDB lineage: Bacteria > Actinomycetota > Acidimicrobiia > Spongiisociales > ZC4RG35 > WHTL01. The sequence continues at coordinate 1,071 of WHTL01000042.1, read as the reverse complement.
GAGGGTGTGGATGCCACCCACAACCCCGAGTTCACCATGCTTGAGTCGTACGAGGCGTATGCCGACTTCAACGACATCATGACCCTTACCGAAGCTGTGATCTCAGCCGTTGCGGAAGCCGCCGTCGGTGGCACCAAGATCACCTATCAAGGCACCGAAATCGATCTCACCCCGCCCTATCGACGGGCGCCGATGCTCGACCTCGTGAGCGAAACGCTGGGGAGAGAGGTCTCCTTCGACATCGATCTGGAGGAACTCCGCTCCCTTGCCTCCTCTCAAGGGGTGGACGTCAACCACCAATGGGGTCACGGGAGGTTGATCTATGAGATCTTCGACGAAGTCGTCGAGTCGACGCTGGTCCAGCCCATCTTTGTCACCCATTACCCCACCGAGGTTTCGCCCCTGGCCCGCACCATTCCCGGTCAGCCGGAGCTGGTGGAGCGTTTTGAGCTCTTCATCTCGGGCGCCGAGTACGCCAATGCGTTCTCGGAGTTGGCCGATCCCATCGACCAGAGACGCAGGTTCGAGGCCCAGTCGGCCTCCCGCGATGCCGGCGATGACGAAGCCCACGTCATCGATGAGGACTTTCTCCTCGCCCTGGAGTACGGGATGCCACCAACCGGTGGGCTCGGCATCGGTGTCGACCGTCTCGTCATGCTCCTAACCGACTCCGCCCACATCCGCGATGTCATCCTCTTCCCAACCATGCGCCCGGAGTGACGGCTGGGGTCCCCCCGTTCTGCGCGGATTTTTGACGCGATGGAGCGAGATTTCACGCGCAGAAGGGTGGGGTGAACGCTCAGGCATCGTTCTGTGCGGATTTTTGACGCGATGGAGCGAGATTCCACGCGCAGAACGATGGCCGAGAGCTAGAAGCCCGAGCGCGCCGTTTCGACCCGGGAGACTATGAATTCGCCTAGTTGTTCCAGGATGGCCCGTGTCTCGTTCTCAGGAAGGACCCACAGGGACTGGTTTGCGATTTCCAGCCGTGCCATGGCCGTCTTGAGGGCGGCATCGACGTGGCCCCCCGAGCGGACGACATCGATGATTTCCTCGACTGCCGAATCGGAG